>DASWYH010001165.1:0-4955 GCA_036405095.1 Gemmata sp.
AACCACCCTCTCCCGTGAAGGGGAGAGGGAGAAACCGACCGCACGCTGATACCGCACACTTGGAATCTGTTGAGCACCCGGACTGCTCTGCCGTTCACTCTGTTGATTGGTCGAAGAGGCAGACGGTAATATAATTAACACAACTGCGCTTCTGGCATCGTCAGGATCGCGTGCGCGGCTCCGCGCGCCCGCCGGGCGAGCTGCAACCCCGTCGGTGCGCCTTCTTCGACGAACGCCACGAGCTTTTCTTGTGCGTCGGAGCGGACCCCGCCGGGAACGTACTGGTCGAGCAGCACACGGACCACGTCCGCCGGCTTGGTGGCCTTGTCTTCGTCCAGCACGCGCGCGGGGTCGAGGGCCTTCGGCGGCGGGAGGTCGCCCGACACCACGAACAGCTGCTGCTCGACCGGCGGCAGCCACAGCGCCCCCGATGCCAGCGCCTCGGCAAAGTTGTCGCGTTCGAGAACCGTAGCGGTGTTGAGCCACGTGCGGCTGCCCGGCCACCCTTTCACGTTGGGCGGCGCGAACAGGATCTGCCCCATCCCCGTGAGCCACTTCACCAGTTGCTGGTGCGCGAGCGGCCGGAAGTGCGCGTCCCGCTCCTCGTACCGGCGGTAGGTCGCGAGGACCGCGCCGAGCGCGTACTCGACGGGGCTCTTGATCCGCTTGCGGAACGCGAACGCGGAGTAGAAGTGCCGCGAGCCCAGGATCGTTTTCATCAGCGCGGCGGTGTCGTACCCGCTCTTGCGGAACGAGTCGCAGAGCGGTTCGAGGAGCCGCGCGGGCGGCGGCACCTCGCTCACGAAGAACGTGTACAACTTGCGGACCAGGAACCGGGCACACGCGGGCTGATCGAGAACGAGTTTGACGACCGCGTCCCCGTCCCACGGACCGGTTTTCCCGAGCACGGTCTTTGTGCCGTCGTCGTGCTGGGCCGCGTTGAACTTGAAGCCGCTGCCGTCGGTGTGCCACCCGCTGAACGCGCGGGCCGCTTCGCGCACGTCCTTCTCGGTGTAATTGCCGACCCCCAGGGAGAACAGTTCCATTAACTCGCGGGCGTAGTTCTCGTTCGGTTTGCCCTTCACGTTGGTGTTCGAGTCGAGCCAGAGGAGCATCGCCGGGTCGCGCGTGATGGCGTGTAGCAATGGGCCGAACTTCCCGAGCGCGTGGGCGCGGAAGGTCGCGTTCTGGCTGAACATCAGCTTCGTGTTTTGCACCTTGGCGATGCTGGTGGCGAAGTGGTTGTGCCAGAACAGGGTCAGCTTCTCGCGCAGCGGGTGCCCGCCCTGCAACATGCAGTACAGCCACCACCCGCGGAGCTCGTTACCCGCGGCGTCACGGGTCGCGGCGACGCGGCCCACGTCGTTGAGGGTGGCGACCAGGTCTGCCGATTTGGGCTGCCCCTCCAGGAGGAGGTCGAGCGTCGCCGCGTGCCCGCTTGTCACCGCCTGCGCGAGTTCCGCGCCGCTCGCACCAAACGCGGCCCGGCGGTACAGGTGCGCGGCCCATTTGTGGTCCCACGGATCGGCCGCGGTCGGTGCCCACGGCTTCCAGGCTTCCGCCGGGTCGATTTGGTCGAGCTTGTTGAGCTTGTTCAACGGGACCGGTGCGGCCATGACTCGCCCCCTGACCCTCGCGACGGTGGCGCCCCGGGAACGAGACGAGCCCGGACCCCGATCATATCTCATTTTTTCAAGATTCCCGGTTGTGTGAACCGCGGGTCCACGGGTCCGGGCTTCGCGGGGGCAGGGCTCCCGATTGTGACCTCATACCGGGCGCCGAAGTTCGGATTACCTTCTTCCCCTTTCGGCGCGCCGGCGCGGAGCGCCACGGCTTCACCCGACAGGGTGAGCGCGAACGGCTTTCCGGTGAACGGATCGTCCGGGAGCGGGACGCCGATCTCGGCGGCACGGGTGGGGAACTTTCCGTTGTGGGTTGCGGCAAACATCCGGAGCGCCTCGACGTGCCGGAGCAGCGCGACCCGCTGCCCGAAGCGCCCTTGTTCGCGCCGCAGCTCGCGCACGCGCGGGAGCAGGTCCGTGAACAGCCCGTCTGCCGCTTTCTCACCGGGAGCGAGTGCGTCACCCTCCCACGCTTTCAGCCCGAGGAGCTTGAACTGGTCGTCGCGCCGGGCCTCGAAATCGCGCCTGTCGTCCAACAGCATTACCTGCAGCGGTGAGAAGGTGCCGGCGACATTTTGACCCACCCCGGCGGTGACCAACCGTCGGCGCGCGGCGCTCACGGCGTCGGCGTCCTTGGAGCGGGCCAGGAGCGCGGCCCGCAGGTTCCGCGGGGGCAGCCCCGCGCGCGCGGGCGTGCCCGGCGCGCCCGGACAGGCGGCCCACGATCTCGTCCAGTTGTGTGTCCGTCAGGGCGCTGTCGTCGCGGAGCCCGCGCAGCTCCGAATCCGCGAGGGCGCGGTCGCCCTGCATCCCGCGCCGCAGGCCCACCAGGGGCGCGGGCAGGTCGGTGAGCGCCCAGTACAGGTTCGGGGCGCCGGGCTGTTGCACCAGTTCCCAGAGCGCGTCGAGCGCGAGATTGGCGACCTTCAGCCCGAGGACCGCGGCGGCGGAAGCGGGGTACTCGCCCAGGTGCCGCGCCAGCGCGAACATGGTTTTGGTGGTGCGAACGGCGTCGGCGAAGGCGCCCCGCGCGATTTCCCCGCGCTGCCGGATCTGGAGCGACACCGCGAGCGCGTGGAGCGGTCCCAGTTCGGGCAGCCGCAGGTCCGGGCCTTCGGTCTGCACCCGGTCCAGCACCTGCCAGTCCACCGTTTCGAGCCGCGCCCCCCAGTCCGCCTGGCTGAGCGCCGACCCGCCGTAATGGTCAAGCGGTTCGTCGGCCAGTTCCTTGATGGTCATGGCCTGGTAGCGGAGCCGCTCCGCGATCCCTTCTTTCGAGAAGAAAAAGGTGCGCTGCTCCATGAAGCACCGGAGGTACCACTGCGCTGCGTTCCCGGGCTTGAGCTCGCGCACCTCGGGGAGCAGTTGGTACTTCAGCGCGGGTTCCGGCGCGGCCATCGGTCGGACGGCCACGCGCACAACGGGTGCGGGCGCCGCAATCGCCGCGGCGGCGAGCAGAATGGTGGTCATCTCGGGGGCTCTCACTCGGGCCACACAACACAGATATGAGACACGAACCCGCCGCCCCGCACAACCCGTCGTACACGAATTCGCACGAGCGCGCCTTTCGGCGCGGGTGATCAACCGGCCCGGTCCCCTCATTCACGGTCCGGTTGAGGTTGTCTGCTTTTGTCTTTGGTTTTGTGGCACAGACATTCCTGTCTGTGCGGCCTTCAGTTGCCGCACAGACAGGAATGTCTGTGCCACAAGAAACAGACCGCATCAGCCGGACCCTGTATCAGTTGAGCGACCGCGCGGCGTGCTCGTTTCACCTGCGTTCTCGTGCCCGAACCCGCGTCACTCCACGAAGATGAACTCCTTGGTGTTGATCAGGACGTGTGCGAGGTCGGCCCACGCTTTCGGGTGGTCGGGCCGGCCGTGCTCTTCGGCTTGCGCGGCCACGAAGGCTGTTGCCGCTTGCAACTCGTCGGCCGTCGGGGGGCGCCCGAACGCGGTTTCGTACATGACCCGCACACGGGCTTCCGGTTTCTGGTTCGGAACCGCGAGGGTCCGCTTCGCCCACAGCTCGGCCTGCTGAAGCACGAACGGGTTGTTCAGCATGACCAGCGCTTGTGCCGGGACGTTCGAGACCGTGCGCCGGCCGATCGCGGTGAACGGGGTCGGGTAGTCGAACGCGGTGAACATCGGGTTGAGGAAGTTGCGCCGGACCTGCAGGTAGACGCTCCGGCGCCCCTCGCCGTCGAGCGGCCCGGACCCCGGGCGCCCGCGCCCCACCTGGTACTCGGTCAGGTGCGGCAGCACCCCCGGCCCGCCCGCCCTGAGGTCGAGGCGCCCGCTCACGGCGAGGATGTTGTCACGGACGGCTTCGGCTTCGAGCCGCTGCACGTTCTGCCGGTGGAGCAACTTGTTCTGCGGGTCCGCGGTGAGCGCCTTCGCGCTCTGGGCCGTGGTCGCCTTGCTCGACTGGCGGTACGCGGTCGAGAGGAGCATCAGCTTGTGCAGCCCCTTCAGGCTCCGCTTCTTCGCGACCAGTTCGCTCGCCAGCCAGTCGAGCAGCTCGGGGTGCGTGGGCGGCTGCCCCTGGTGGCCGAAGTCGTCGGTGCTGCGCACGAGCCCTTCGCCGAAGTGGTGCTTCCACAGCCGGTTCACGATCACCCGCGCCACCAGGGGGTTCGCCGGGTCGGTGAGCGTGCGGGCCAGTTCCAACCGCCCGCTGCCCGCGCTGGTGAACGGGGGCTTCCCGAACATTCCGAGCGTGCCGCGCGGCGCTTCGGCGCCGAGGCTCTTGTGGCTCCCGCGGATGAACACGTGCTCGTTGCTGCCGTTCCCGTCGCAAATGGTGGGGGCGCGCTTCGGGGCCGGGATTTGCGCTTCCAGTTCGCGAACACGGGCGGCGAGCTTTTTCGCTTCCGCGCTGTCGCCCGCCGGAGGACCGGGGAGCGGCACCTTCGCGCCAGCCTCTCCCGGCGGCGGGGCGTCCGCGAACCGCGCCTCGGAAATGGCGACGAACCCCGGCCCGTCGTCGAGCAATTCGAGGTAAGCGGGCTGCCCCTTCCACATGGAGAGGTCGAACACCATCCAGCGCAGCTCGGCGCCGTGGTTGATCCCGTGTGCCAGCCCGCCGTAGATCGGCGCCTGAATGAGCTGGAGCCCGTTCAGAATGAGCCGCGCGCGGGCGCCCTGCCCCGCAACCCGGATCGCCAGGAGCGGCTTGTCGATGGTGAACGTCGGCGAGCGGAGCGCGCCGCCGAGTTTGAGGGCCTCGCGCCCGCTGTGTGGGAACCCGGGGCCGCCCTCCGGGCGGAACCCGAGACCGTCGGCGAACCACCGCTCGCGCCAGCCCGCACCGAACTCCTCGAACGCGACCGATTT
>DASWYH010001166.1:0-2032 GCA_036405095.1 Gemmata sp.
CAACGACACTCCGACCCCGCACACAAACGTATTGGCATCACCCAACCTGAACAGCGGAACGACCCCGACCAGGGCGCGGCGAATGCCCCACGAACAATGAACCCGGCAGAAGGCTGCGGTGTCTCCTTTTTTCAAACAGATGGTTGCATGCCGAGAGGGGATACGTTCGGTGAACTTATTACCGGTTTGCCGGGTACTGCAAAAATGATAGAGAAATAGAAGCGAAAAGCTAACAATTGAAACAGACCAGGAGATCGTTCGACAAAATTGTTGTGGCGTTAAACGACGGACAATCCGCCAAGAGAGTTCTCCCCGTCCCGCAGAAGATCCGAGTCGGCGACATCCTGCGGAACCTGTTGGGCGGACAAGTTGACGTTCGGGTGGCTTGGTGAAATCCGGAAGGGGTTCGGTTACGGCGATGTGGTAGACCGGGGGAGCAGTTCGCATTCCGCTGTCAGACGCTCGGGACACGCCCAGTTGCTTGCGCATCGGGCGACCCGATTCTGGCGGCGCAGCGCGCGCTGGTGTGGCTCATCGGAGAGCGGGCCGGGCGCACTTTACCGCCTCGGGCCTCAAGGGCGGTCCAAACAAGATCGCAGTTTTATAAGCGCGCGTTCACGTGTGGGTTCCGAAGGGGGAGGAGGGATGGCGGTGCGGTTAACGTGTCCCGAATGCGAAGCCGTGGTTCGCGTGGCGGAAGCCGAAGCGGGCGACGCGATCGAGTGCCCGAAGTGCGATGCGGTGTTCGAGGTGCCTTCGGACCGCGATTCGCGGCGCCCGCGCAAGCGCGCGCCCGTGGGGGATGAGGAGGACGAGCGCCCGCGGGCCAAGAAAACCAAGAAGCCCGCCGGCCCGAACTGGAAACTGATCGCCGCAATTGGTGGCGGTGTGACTGTTATTTTGATCGGAGTGGTGCTCGTTCTTGCGCTCGGAAGGTGGAGGAAGCCGGGCGAGCCGGGTGGTGCGACCGCAGCCGAAACGGGCGGGGGCACACAAGCGCTACCGGCCGATGGCATTGCCCGCATCCGCGTGGACCCACAACTCGGCTACATGAGCAGTCCGCTAATCGAAGGCGGCGTCGGTGACGACCTCTACCTCGGTCTGGAGGTCGGGCTCCCGATCATACTCACCGAGGAGGAGATGCGCCAACTCAACGGTCGGCGCCCGCCGGAGAAGCGCCGCCTCGACATCCACCGCCTGCGCACCGGCGAGAAGGTCGCAGCGGTTCCGCTTTCCGCCCCGATCGGGGGTTCGATCTGGTCCATCAGCCCCGAAGCAAAGTACATCGCGCACTCCGTAGACCTCGCCAACACGGTCCGCGTGCTGGCGGCGGACGGGAGTGAGGTCGGGCGCCTCACACCCAACGCGCCGGCCCCCGGGAAGCAGCCCGACCGTCTGAACCAGCTCCACTGGTTCAAGTTCATTGCGGCGGACCGGTTGCTCACGGTCACCAACTCGGCCGGCTACGACATCTGGACCGTGCCCGGGCTCCAACGGATTGGCGGGCGCCCCGGCGTGAACCTCCCAGTACTGGAAGGAGCGGCGGGGCCACCGGACAACGTACCGGACGTGGTCGCGCTGTCCGCCGACGCCAAGACGATCGCCGTGTACAACGGGTCCGGGATCTCCGTCGTGGACCTGAACAGCGGATCCGAAAAGGTGCGAACCGAAGCGTTCGTCCCGAACGAGCGGGATGCGACCCGGCAACTCCGGCTGGCACTGTCTCCCGACGCGCGGCGCGTGTTCTGCCTCTACCGTGACTTCAAGGACATTTGGCGGTGCCAACTGTACGAGTTCGACGCCACGACCGGCAAGCGGGTCAAGGAGACGATCGTTCCCCGGGAGCCGACCTCTGCGGGCCGGCCGGGGCTCTCGCTCTGGGGGCCGGATCACATGGTGGTGGGGTTCCCGGGCCTCGGGTCGATGGCCCTTGTTCACCTGCCCACCGGGGGCATCATAACCCCCTTCGACGTGAAGACCGCGGCCCCAGGCAGCGTGTGGCTCGAAACGATTACGCCCGCGCTCGGGCGCG
>DASWYH010001167.1:0-2061 GCA_036405095.1 Gemmata sp.
CGACGAAGCGACCATGCGCGGCGCCCTGAAGGACGCGGACCACGTCGTTCACCTCGCCGGGATCGTGGGGGCGTCCGCGTGCGACCGCGACCCGGCGCTGACCAAGTCGGTCAACTTCGAGTCGGTGCGGCTGCTGAACAAGCTCCGGAGCCCGAACCAACTGGTGGTGTTCCCGAACACGAACAGCGGGTACGGGGCCACCACCGGCGCCGCCCTCTGCACCGAAGAGACGCCCCTCGAACCGATCTCGGTCTACGGCCGCACCAAGTGCGACGCCGAGCGGCTCCTCCTCGACAGCCCCAACGCGGTCACGTTCCGGCTCGCCACCGTGTTCGGGATGTCCCCGCGCATGCGGTTGGATCTGCTGGTCAACCACTTCGTGTACTCGGCCGTGAAGGACGGCTACATCGTGCTGTTCGAGAAGGACTTCAAGCGCAACTTCGTTCACGTCCGCGACGTGGCCGATGCGTTCTTGCACGCGATCGAGAACGGCGCCGTGATGAGCGGCCGGCCCTACAACCTCGGGCTCGATTCCGCGAACCTCTCGAAAGAGCAACTCGCGTTTGCGGTCAAGAAACAGGTGCCGAAGTTCTACATCCACTTCGCGGCCATCGGCGAAGACCCGGACAAGCGGAACTACATCGTTTCGAGCGCCCGTTTAAAAGCCGCCGGGTTCGAGGCCCGGCGCTCCCTGGAAGCGGGGATCGGCGAGTTGCTCAAGGGCTACCGGATGATGGCGAAAGGCCCGTTCCAGAACGCATAAGGGGGCGACGACATGAGCGAGCACACCGCGCGCAAGCGCCGCCGGCGCGGGAACCCGTATGCCGGCCTGATCCACCTGCTCAACCAGCGCTACCACGCCGAATGGCAGCGCGCCGAGCTGCTCCAGAACGAACTCACCGGGCGCGAGGGCTCGAAGGTGGCGCGGGTCGCGGAGCTTCTCCGCCGGCTCGCGCGCCGGTTCGTTCCGCACCCCGCGATCGTGCCCAAGATCGTCACCGAGAAGGCCGAGCCGTACCGCGGTCCCGTAACGGCGCTGCCCGATGCGACCGTGAGCGTCATCATCCCGTTCCGCGACCGGCCCGAGCTGCTACGGAACTGCCTCCGCAGCCTCCGCCGGAGTACCTACCAGAAGGTCGAAATCGTTCTCGTGGACAACGGGAGCGAAGACCCGTGCACGGCCCGGTTGCTCGTGAACATCAGCGCGCGGCAGAACATCAAACTCGTGACTTGTGCCGAGCCGTTCAACTTCTCGCGCCTGTGCAACCTCGGCACCCAGAAGGCGACCGGCGACCACTTCCTGTTCTTGAACAACGACACGGAAGTCATCACCCGGCGCTGGCTCGAACGGATGCTCCTTCTTGCCGCGGACCCGGCGGTCGGCGCGGTCGGCGCCACGCTGCTCTACCCGGACCGCACGATCCAGCACGCGGGACTGTTCCCGCGGAGCGACGGCGCGTGGGTTCACCCGTACCGAGGGGAACCGGCCGACGCGCCGGGCGATAATGGCGAACTCCGAGCCGTGCGCATCGTGCCGGCGGTCACCGCCGCGTGCCTGCTGATCCGGCGAGAGGTGTTCGCCTCGGTCAACGGCTTCGACGAAGACCTGCAAGACTCGCTCAACGACGCCGATCTGTGCCGGCGGCTGCGGGCGGCCGGGCGCGTGACTGTGGTGACTCCGCACGCGAAGCTGTTCCATTACGAAGGGCTCAGCCGCGCCTTCGCCGTCGATCCGCTCATGGCCTAACGGGGGTCACATGCGCCCGCGCCTTTCGCTCATCGTTCCCACGCGCGGGCGCCCGGCGAAACTGGCCCGGATGCTCGACAGCGTTGCGGGCACCACGTACCACCCCGAGCGGATCGAGGTGGTTCTGGTGACCGACGCCGACGACCCCGCGAGTCGCGTCGGTCACCCGCGCCTCACGGTGCGCCACGTCGTGGTCCCGCCGGGGCTGACGATGGGCGCGCTCAACAGCGCCGGGTACGAGGCTTCGACCGGCGATTACGTCATGCTCTTGAACGACGACGTGATCAGCCGCACCCGCGGCTGGGACGCGCTTT
>DASWYH010001168.1:0-7032 GCA_036405095.1 Gemmata sp.
CGGCGAGCGCGCGTTGCGAAGGGCGTTGTTGAAGGCCGCAGAGGAGCACACCGGGGACTACTTCACCCGGTGCGGCAAGCTGCTCAAGGCGATGCAGGCCGTACCCGCGGCCTACCTGGAAGCGGTGCGCGAGATCACCCGGCTCACCGCGACCGGCCCGGCCGTGAGCGAAGAGCAGTTCTTCGAGTTCAGGCAGTCGCCGGCCGGGGTGGCATTGGAGCTGTTCCACCGCGGGCGCAAGGCGACGCCGGGGCTCACGGCCGATGGGCTGGCGAGCATCATCACCGATGCCAACGTGGACGAGGTGTTCGAGCAGCTCCAGGCCGTGCTGCGGGGGGATGCCGCGGACCCAAACCCGTAGACCCTCTCGTCGCCGTGCTGCGGCTCGATGAGGGGGGAGCGCTTGGCGAGCTGGCGCGCTCGCTGTGGGAGAAGCGGCAGTTGCCGCCCTCGTGGCTCGACGAGCGCACCCCGCACGAGGTGCTGTTCCTGTTCGGGGGCGGCCGGGGCGGGGGCGAGGGGGCCGAGTTCGATCGGGTCGCGGAGCTGCGGCGGATCAACGCGAAGCGGGCCGCGGCGGGACAGATGCCCGTCGTGCCCGGGTGGCTCATGCCGGAGGTGCCCAGGAGATGAAGGTCAAAGGGCACGGGGGCTACTTGGTCTTGGAGGCCGTCGATAGCGACCTGGACAACCTCGTCCAGCACAACGCCGCCTATGAGGTGGACACCGGGGTCGAGATCCGTGAGACCCGCTCCGCCGGGTGCCAGGGGTGGACCGAGGCGCTGCCGAGAGTGCGGCGGGTCAACGCCGCCACGTTTCGCGTTGCGGAAGACGACGTGAGCTACCCGCAAGCGATCGGCTTTATCGAAGGGGCGGAACTCACGTTCTGGCTGAAGCGCGGCGAACTGGACGAGTACGACCTGCTGCGCGAAACGGTCGTCGAGTCGGTGAAGGTTTCCAACGAACAGCAGAAGGCGCGCTGGGTCACGATCGTGTGCCGGCACGGCCGTTACGAGCGGGACGTTGAGGCCCCCGTACTGCCGGAGCCCGATCCGCCGCCATCTCCACCGCCGCCGCCACCACCACCGTAAGAGGAGCGTAACTGTGGCCCGTCCCGACCGCGCTACGCTCCTGTCCTACACCTCCAGCGGCGTGCCGTTCCAGTGGTTGATCGACAACTACAAGGACAAGGGCGCGCACGACGCGAACGTCAGCGTCATGAACGCTTTGGTGGGGTGGGAGGAAGCGGACGACTTCCTTCGGGATGCCGTCGGCTACACCGAATGGGACGGCTCCTCTACCACGCTCCAGCGCACATTGCCGCTCGGGCACCCGTTCAGGGACGGCCTGTGGTGCGACGAGTACGAGGTCGTTGACCTCGGGGCGTACCCGGAACGGGTAGACTTCAACGACCCGTTCAACGACAACGCGCCGGACCAGGACTGGCTCGTCTACCAGCTGACGTTCCGCCGCCCGCCGTACTGGATGAGAGACGACGAGACGATCCGGGGCGCCACCTTCGCGAGCAAGGAGAAGGAGCGGTACTGCACGTACGGCCGGCGGTACATCCCGAGAGAGAGGCGCCGGAGCGGGTTCGCGTTCCAGTACCAGAAAGCCCCGGTTCCGCCGGCCACAGAGGGCGAGTGGGCCACCGTGCCCGACGAGAGCGCGTTTATTCCGGACTTCCAGGTCGAATACCTCGTCACGTGGAAGCAAGTCCCCATCGGGGCCGTACCCGAGGCGGCCATTCGCTCGCAGCTCATCACGGTCAACAGCGCGCCGTTCAAGCTGCGCGCGGAGCAGAAGATCCCCTTTGCGGCCGGGGAGCTGCTGTTCAAGGGGCCGGCGGCCGGGATCGACGCTTACGCGGGCGCCGACCTGCTGTTCTACAGTGACCTGGACTACGTGTTCGCGTTCCAGGCGGGTGGGTGGAACCGCTATTTGCGCCCCGATCTGGTGACAGAAGGGGGCGTAACGCGGCGCGACTACGGGGACATCCGGCGGCGCAAGAACGGGGCGCCGGACGGGTCCGGTGACCCGCCCTACCCGAGCAGCGATTTCGATCTGCTATTCAGGCCCGGGGCAGGAGTGTAACCCATGAGCCTTGATTTAGGTGGGGGCAAGCCCCCTGCGGACGAAGCAGACGGCACCGCGCAGTTCGCGCAGGCCATCGAGAACATGCTCGCGCAGGACCGGCTGGCCGCGGAAGCGGCGGAGCGCCGCAAACAGGCCGCGCGCGAACTGAAGCAGCTCTACGGCGATTTCGCGAAGAGCATCGAGGCGGCCACGAACCGCAACCGCGCGCTGATGGACTCGATGCGCGACGGCACATGGTCGCGGCAGGCGCGCGAGATGGGTCGCCTCACGCGCGAGTATGAAAAGCTCCGGCGTGAGGCGGAGCTGACGGCGCGCTACGGGGGGCAGGTTGGCGGGTGGCTGGCGCGACATGAGAAGTTGCTGGGAGGGGCACGGGCGGCAGCGGGGTACGCCGGCGCCGCGGCGCTGGCCACCGGCGGCGGGTTGGTGCGACAGGGGTTCAGCGGGACCGTCGAGCAGAACCGGCTCGGGGTAGAGGTCAAAATGCTCTCGCGCGAATTCGCGGGGGCCTTTAAGCCGGTGATCGACGTGACGACTAAGGGGACGAGGGAGTTGCGCAAGTTCATGGAGTCGCTGACCCCAGCGGGCCAAAACGTGGTGGCATTCTCGGGGGTGGCGCTGGCAGCCGCAGCGGCACTGAGATTCGTCGGCGCGGGCGGGCTCGTGCGCGCGGGGGCCGGGTTGTTGCTCAGCGGGGGGATGAGCGCCGCGGCCAGTGTCGGGGCGAGCGTGGCGGGAAGTGCGGCGGGAACCGCGGTGGGAACGGGGGTCGGGACGGCGGCGGGCGGGGCCGCGGCGGGGGCGGCGCGTAAAGCAACCCTCGCAGGCACTGCGCGATACGCAGTGCGCGCGAGCCCGGTCGCGGTCGGAGCGTACTTGGCCGCAGACGCAGCTTCGGGAGGAGATTACGGACGGCTGCGGCGGGCTGGAAAGACAAAGTTCGAGGCGACGTTCGCCTCACTGGGGATTTCCGCGCACGAGACCTACCACAAAATCGCGCCGTGGGGGGAGGGCTCCGCCCCCTTCGACGCCGAGCGGGCGCGTCTTGATCGTTTGCATCCCAGTGACGAGTCCCTCCGCCGACAAGTAAGCGTGGCCGGCGGCGGGTTCGAGGAGGTCGGAAGCGGCTACGACCGTCTGAATAGCGCCGTTTCGATGGTTGAGGCCGAACGCGATTCGACCGTCAGCAACGAAGAGGGGGTCGGGCTGCTGGCGAAAGCGATCAGCGACCTCACGAAAGCCACGGGCGACTTGCGGGCCGTCAGTGAGCGGCGCGACAGCCCGCCACTTCGGAGGCCGGGCGAAACTACCTGAACGCGATTATCGCAAGTAGGACGATAATTATCAGGACGGCCAAGCGGCGCAAAAATTCGTCCCAGGTCACCCAGCGATATCGGCCCATCACGTTCACCCGCGCGCCGGTGAGGGTGACGAGCAGCAGCGGCGCGCGGACTACTGCTCGCCCTTTGCGCGAAACTCTTCCGTGGAAACCTGAAGGGCGTCCGCAAGTCGAAGAACGGTGTCCCAAGACGGGGTGCGGTCGCTTCGCTCAAGCCGGGCGATGTTCTGGTAAGTCATTGCGGGCGAGCAGAGTTCACCTAAGCCCGCCTGACTCAGCCCGCGCGCCTCCCGGAGCGCCCGCAAGCGCTGGCCGAAGCCCGTCGTGTCCTTCTCTTTCGCCACTTCGGTAGCCACTACCCACCTCCTCAGAAAAGCTGAAATCTACTCCAACTGGACCGGAATCCAGTTGGAGTAGAGGCTACACTCTTCTTCGGCAGCGGGCGCTGTGCGTTGCTGCTAAAAGGCCGGGCCGACAGGGAAACTTCTTGGCGGTCGTAGCCCTGTCGGCCCGGTATCCAAAGTATCCCCCGTATACCGGAGGCTTCGGTAATGAAGTCTAGCCGTTCCACGCACCACGTCAACCTGAGCAGGCCGCGCCCCGGCGTCCGCCGCGTGAGCCTCAAGAGCTTCAGCCCCATCATCGACCCGTTCGCGGCCCGCGATCCCGCGCCCGCTTGCCCCGCGTGCAACAGCGCCTCTGACACTCTCTGGTTCAAGCCCAGCGGCCCGCGCCAACTGATCTGCCTCGCGTGCGTCCCACCCGAACAAGCGAACGACCTACCGGAAGCGGACGCGCCAATTGTGGCCTGAACCGTCTTTCCCACCCGGGGCGAGAAGGAGCGCCCCCAACACACACGGACGCGCCGGGAGCGCAGGCACGCGCGCCCGGCGCTCGCAGGAGCGACCCCTCTAATGTCCAAGACCGACCCCGTTGAACGTTACGCGCGCCTCGTGGTCCGCTCGGCCCGTCTGCCCCTGACGTGCCGCCGGCTGGCCAGTGAGTGGATGGAACTGGCCGAAGACGGGCACGTCGAGCGCCGGGCCGCATCGCGCTTGGTGCTGCTGCTGGTCCAGGTCGGCGAGCTGATCGGCGAGCAGCGCCCACCGAATCCGCCGCCGGATTGTGGCGATGAATCGTCGCTGCGCCCCTCCGAGCGGGATGTGTTGTCCGCTGTGCGCGTCCTGCGGAATCGCGTGAACGGAGAGGCGCTGTTGGTCTTACCGCGGCACGTCGTCGCCGAAATCGAGTTCCAGAGGGGCGGCTTCGTGGGCCGCTCGACGGTGAATCGCGCGCTGAAGGCGCTCGTGAAAGCGGGGCTGCTCCGGCGCGGGCCGCGGGGGTACAGCGCGACGGGGGGCGAAACGGCATGACCGGGAAGCTGCCGAGTAATCTGCGCGAGTTGCACTTAGGGTATGCGTACCTCGTGCTGTGCCCGAAGACGGGCTTCTACAAGATCGGGAGCGCCAGAAGACCTGACACGCGGGTGAAGCAACTCTGTCGCGAGATGCGCACGCCTTGCACATTGTTGCACACGATCGCGACCAACGCGGCATTGCGATTAGAGCGGGAAATCCAGGGGCGCTTCATCGGCGGGCTTCGTGGTGGCGAGTGGTTCGACCTGTGTGCGTGCGACGTTGAGGTGATTTGCAGCGTCAGCACGGTGTTTTACCGAGATGTAGTTGCCCCGAAGAATCGGTTACGTTCCGAGTTCGACCGGGGCGCCAAGTGGGCCGAAGGGTTGCCGATCTGTAAGGGCTGAACAGACGCTGTTGACTTAACGACACAAACGCACCATCTTACTGTCATGGCACACGCGGCTTACAAGTTTCGATTGTACCCTAACGCAACGCAAGAGCGGGCTCTGGCGAGCCATCTCGAAACGTTGCGTCAGGTGTACAACGCCGCGCTGGCTTATCGAATCGACTACTACACGGAGACTGGCAAAAGTCTCAAGCAGGGTGAGCTTTACAAGCTGTTCGCGAGCCTGCGGAACCTTCAGCTTGAGGACCAGAAGGCGGGCGGCGCGGGGCCGCACTGGCTCACCCACGTGAGCGCCGTGAGCGTGCGGGACACGTGTGCCCGCGTGGAAGTGGCGTTCGACAACTTCTTTCGGCGGCTGAAGCAAAAAGCCGGTAAGGCCGGGTTCCCGCGGTTCAAGGGCTACGGGCGGTTGCGGTCGATCCCGTTCGAGAACACGTACCCCGCTGGGTGCGTGCTGCGGACGGCGAAAGGCGAACTCGCCGGGACCGCGATCAAGAACAAGAGCGGGCGCGGGTGCCGCGACGTGCCCGCGGCCCGGAAGGGCTACCGGCTCGACGTGTTCGGCACCGGGCGCATCAAGGTCATTGCCCACCGTGACATTGTCGGCGTCGTCAAAACGGCGTGCGTGGAACGGGACGTGGACGGCAAATGGTATGTGGTACTGGTGAGCCAGTACGAGGCCGAGCCGGCACCCGAGAGCACAAAGCCGCCGGTCGGGATCGATGTCGGGCTTGAGAGCTTCTTGACCCGCAGCGACGGTGTTCAGCGGCCGAACCCGAAGCACCTCAAGAGCAAACTGAAGGTGCTCCGGCGGGTGCAGCGCGCGGCGTCGCGCAAGATCGAAGCCGCGAAGAAGCGGAAGCAGAAGTTCCGCGAGTGCAAGAACCTGAAGAAAGCGTTTCATAAGGTCGCGAAGCTGCACGTGCGCGTGCGGAACTTGCGAAAGGAGCATCATCACAAAGAAGCGAACGCGCTCGTAAACGAGTTCGGGACGATCTGTGCCGAGAAGTTGAACATCCGCGGGATGGTCAAAAACGGCAAGCTGGCCCGGACCATCAGTGACGCCGCCTGGGGCGGGTTCCTGATCGTGCTGAAACACAAAGCCGCCAAAGCTGGTGTTCGGTTCGTCGAAGTGGACGCAAAGCGCACATCCCAAACGTGCCCGCAATGTGGAGCCGTGGCGAAGAAGAAGCTGAGCCAGAGGCGCCACAAGTGTTCGTGCGGGCTCGACATACACCGGGACCATGCCGCCGCGCTGGTGGTACTCCAGCGCGGCACAGGTTCCACCGGGGGCGGACCGCTCCCGGCTGTCGGGGGTTCTCCCCCAAACCCTGTCGGGATGCCATCGGGCCGCGAGCGGTCCGGTGGTGGACGGGGTCGGCAGCGAAAAACTAACGCGAAATCTACCGTGCCAAAGGTGCCCAAAGCGAACCGCTCGCGGAAGGTGTCACAAACCCCGACGATACCAGGAATGGAGTGACGGAGCCGTGGCACACGTGAGCTTCGCGCGGGTTTGTGGTCACAGAAGTTCCGCCAACCGAGGATCAGTCATGTTGAAGGTGGCACACGTGAGCTTCGCGCGGGTTTGTGGTCACGGCCGGCCGGCCCGCGTTCTGGCTCCGGAAATACTGGCGTGGCACACGTGAGCTTCGCGCGGGTTTGTGGTCACGCGAACATCAGTGCGTTTTCCGCGACCGTGGCGGGGCGTGGCACACGTGAGCTTCGCGCGGGTTTGTGGTCACATCGCCAACCAGACCGCCAGCGCCACCAAGGCGATGTGGCACACGTGAGCTTCGCGCGGGTTTGTGGTCACGGCTTGCGACTCCGCTTCG
>DASWYH010001169.1:0-2714 GCA_036405095.1 Gemmata sp.
GAAAATGGATAAGGTGTTGAGCCGGTCGCAGAAATGAGCCTTGGATGCCCAGCAAATCGGTGTGAAAAATAATAGGTGAGAAAAAAGGACCGACCGCGGAACGCTGAACTGTCGCCCATTCAGCTCAACGCCCGCGATCGATCTACTCAATTTATATCACGTACTGCCCTGGGAAATCAACCTTCCAGGCGCGGAAATTTCTGGCACTTCGCAGCACCCGTGTCGGATTCTCTGACTCTTGGAGTGGAGTTTACCGGCTCGCTTTTTGCAAGGCGTAACTCGTAAGTTGCTTCTGATGCAGATATTGCGCGAAATGATGGCATTTAAATAAAACACGGTACGGTCCGTGCTTTTGCTTTCTTGTGTCGCCCTCACTCTTTGGTTCAGCTCGCCCTTACCCCGGCCGCGCCCACGGTCGGGGCATTCTAGCTCCTACTCCCGTATTCGTTCCGAGTTCGCCCTCGGGACACCGCTGCCCGCGTCGGGCGCCCTTTATGCCCCTCGACGCGGCAGTCGTTTGTAATCCTCTCTCCGATCACACTCCTGTCTGTATCAATGCCGATCTTTTTGTCGCGGCGTTACCCAGCAAACGCCCGCCGAGCTTCCGCGATTACATCCGGGGCGATGGACTTCGCGATCAAACGCAACCCCACATCCGGCGACTCTTCCATCGACTTGTGGAGGGGCTGGTCGCGGCAGTTGAAGTGCTCTGCTTCTGCGGTGTACGGCTTGTTCGGGTCGCGAACCACACACGGGTGCGCGGTCCACGGCGTGCCGGTGTCGTCCACGAAATGGACCGGCAGCACCCCCGCATCGCGGGCCGAGTAGTTGTCGATACTGTGTGACAGCGCCGGGTGCCGCCCGCGCATCAGATCGGCCTGGCGGCACGCCTCCAGTTCCAGCGCCCGCATCCCAAAATTGATCCCGAAGAAGACCAGTGCGTACTGCACCCGGTGCCCGACAAGCGGGGCGAACTGCGTTTCGATTTCTTGGAGCCTGTGGGCGATGCGGTCGAACAGTTGCGGGGTCGGGTTGCTTGCATCAAGGAAGAAGTAAAGGCCGAAGAACGGTCCGCCCGGCGCGGCCAGTTTCCGATACACAATTCGCAGCACCGGTGCGAGTTCCGGGTCGGTTTCGGTTTTAAACAGCTTGCCCGCGAGCAACCGGTCGGCGCGCTGCCATGCGGTGGGACCAGGGGCGAGTGTCGCCTCGTCCAGCGGAAAGTCTTCCGGCCAGCCGGTGTCGTCCCGAACCGCGGCGAGAATCGCTTCGGCCTGGCGCGTCAGCGCTTCCGCCCCGGTTCCCGAACTGCCGCTGTTGGTGCGTAACTGCCGCGCATGCGTGCGGAGCTTGCGCCCGAAGTGGCGGGCCGCGTCGCGCGGTGAACGAAGGATATCGTTCTGATCGACCACGTAATCGAACGACACGGCGCCGCTGATCGCCCACCCGCCCGGGATCGCCCACACCGCGACATCGGGGTAGAGCACCCAGGCCGGACGAATCTCGATGTCCGCGGCGAACAGCGCCTCCGCCACGAAATATTCGCGCAACCTCTTCTGCTGGGTCGCAACCCACTCTTCCCGGCGGGCCGAGTTTTCGGGCTCCCCGTCACGGGCGTGTATCGGCTTCGCGGTCCCATTTGGGGCGCCCCCGGACCCACCGAACAGGCGCTTGAGAAAATCGAACATGGAACCCTCGGTTCTTCTGATTTCGGGGCCGTCGGGGGCGCCCGCACTCGTCACAGGCGCTCGGCGTCGATTATCGACGTTCGCTCTTGGGGTGGCCAGACCGGGCGACGGCGCCCCGAATGCGGCCCGTCACCGGGTGACCTCGGATTTGCGCCAAGTGTTCGGTGGCCGGTTGCATCGGTCCCGGAGTTTGCGATAATCAGCCACAATCCCGCCCCGGCCCCAACTCCCGAGACGCCGACCCATGACGCGCTTGCTTCTGTCTGCACTCCTGTTCGCGCTCACGCTTGCGCCGGCCGCGGCCACCGACTGGCCCCGGTTCCGCGGGCCGAACGGGTCCGGCACGGCCGACGGCCCGCTCCCGGAAATCGATCCGAAAAAGCCGCTCTGGAAGGTCAACATTGGTGGCGGAAAGGGCGTCGGCTCGCCGATCATCGTGGCCGGGAAGTTGTACGTCCAATCGGCCTCAGCGGACGGCAAGAACCGCCTGCTGACCGCACTCGATGCGGCAACCGGGAAACAACTGTGGAGCAAGGAGGTGCCGGGCGACAAAGCGAAGGCGCACGCCAAGAACTCGCTCGCGTCCGGTACGCCCGCGTGTGACGGCACGCAACTCTACTGCGCGTGGTGGGACGGGAGCGGGGTCAGCCTCTCGGCCTATGACCTCACGGGCAAGGAACTTTGGCAGCAGTCGCTCGGCGGGTACGTGAGTCAGCACGGCCCCGGGTTTTCACCGATGGTCCACGACGGCCTCGTGTTCGTGAACGTCGATGACGATCAGCACGCGGAACTCATCGCGCTCGACGCGAAGACCGGCCAGAAGAAGTGGATTGCGCCGCGGAAGCACGTCCGCGCGTCTTACTCGACGCCCTTCGTGCTGAAGCGCACGGGCAAGCCGGCGGAGCTGATCCTCGGCACCACCACCGCTGTGACCTCCTACGACCCGGCGACCGGGAAGGTGAACTGGGACTACCCGATCGCCTGGCCGAAAGGGGACATGCCGCTCCGTGTGATCGGGCACCCGGT
>DASWYH010001170.1:0-1943 GCA_036405095.1 Gemmata sp.
CTGCAAGTCGTCGGGTCACAAATCTATGTCCAGCGTGTGAGATCCGAATCGGGTGTAGGGGTGTGCCCGGAAGTGGGCACAGCCCGGCTTGGCTCGACCGTCCCATCAGGTCGATTTAGTCCAGGGCGTGCGCACGACTCATTTATCGGTCGGAAGAGCGTTCAGCACATTCAGGAGCTGCTCGTCACCCCACCCCGCCCTCGTTCGTCGGGCTCGGCTGCTCCCCTTGGTTCCCGCCTGCTTGAGTAACGACAGCGCCACACGCCGAAGCGTCGCCAAATTCGCGGTCGTGAGACCCGATACCGTTGGGCTTTCGTCTTCTCGGAACGCCACGTCCCGGCACCGGTGCGACCCGCTTTCCACACCCCAATGGCTCCGAACCTCGGGACCCGTGACCCGGCCCTGTTCATCGTGTTCCTGAAGCGCTTGTTACGCACAACTGCCGGCAAGATCTTCCTGTTTTGGACCGGTTGAAGGCGCACCGGGATGGGGACGTGGAGGCGTGGGTGGCCCGTCACGCGGACCGGTTGGAGCTGTTCGAGTTGCCCCGTCGGGCTCCCAAGTGGAACCCCGACGAGTGCCTCAACAATGACCTCAAGCGGGCCGTTCATGAAGGCCGAATGCCTGAGCCCAACCCCGAGCTGCGCCAGATCTGGTTCGCACGTCATGCGCACCTTGATACCACTCCATATCCTCAGTTGTTTCCTACACCCCTGCGTCCAATATGCCGCTGGCACACGTTAGTTATTGATGATGTTTCGTGCCGGAGCACAACAGCCGGTCCGCGGCAGCACACGTCCGCGAGCCGCAAAAGCGGCCCCTCTCCCACCGGCCCGCTCAAGCGATGGGTCCGTCATCCACGAAATCGCGACACCCGCGCGGCTCGCGCGCACACCGCGAGCCGTGTCTCAATTGGATCGGGCACGGCTCGCTCCCTGCCGCGTTCGGCCTTCTCTGCGGGGCCCCGGTTCTACCTTCGGGGTCATTGCTCTTGCGCGCTCGGGGTGGCACAATGTTCCGCAGGCCGCCCCCCGCACGACACGAGCGCACCATGCCGGAGCCGGAACCGCGACACCCGCCCGCGCCTGCGGAGCAGCAGACGTCCGAGGCCACGGCGACCCAGTCGGACGGGCGCGGGGCCGGCGCGGGCGGCGAGTACCCGTTCCTCGGGCCGCCCGAGCGCCCGGGGGATTGGGGCAAGCTCGGCCCGTACCGCGTTACCGGGTTGCTCGGCTCCGGCGGCATGGGGTTCGTGTTCCGCGGCGAGGACGATGCGCTCCTGCGCCCGGTCGCACTCAAGGTGATGCGCCCGGAGGTGGCCGCGCACCCGTCGGCACACGAGCGGTTCCTGCGCGAGGGGCGGGCCACCGCCGCGCTGCGGTCCGATCACGTCGTCATCATTTACACGGTCGGGGAGCACGCCGGGCTGCCGTTCCTGGCGATGGAGCTTCTGGAAGGGACGCCCCTCGACAAGTGGCTCGAACGGCGCGAGGGCCGCAAGGGGGCGCCGGCGGACGCGGTGCGGGTCGCGATGGACGCGCTGCGCGGGCTCGCGGTGGCGCACGAGAAGGGCCGCGTGCACCGGGACGTGAAGCCCTCGAACCTGTGGGTCGAGGAGCCGTCCGGGCGCATCAAGGTGCTCGACTTCGGGCTCACCCGGGGCAAGGACGACGGGCTCACCCTGCACGGCACGGTCGTCGGCACCCCCGCTTATATGTCCCCCGAGCAGGCCGACGGGCTCGCCGTGGACGCCCGGGCCGACCTGTTCTCCCTCGGCGCGGTGCTGTACCGCGTGCTCACCGGGGGCAGCCCGTTCGCGCGGCCCGAGGCCCTCGCGGCCCTGCTCGCGGTCAAGACCGTCGAGCCGCCCCCGCTCGCGGCGCTGGTGCCCGGCGTCCCGGCGAAGCTGGCCCAGTTCGTCCACCGGCTCCTCGCCAAGGACC
>DASWYH010001171.1:0-2220 GCA_036405095.1 Gemmata sp.
ACCAAGACAAGACGCACCAAGAGCGGCGGATTCTCTTGCCGCCGGCCGTAGTCGCATCACTGGACCGGCTGAAGGGGGCGGAGTACCTGTGGGAGCGGTGCGCCTCGGATTCAGCAGTGTTTCGACCGGGTCGGCGACGTAAGAGCGAGTTCGCGCCGTCGGTGATGTACCACGCCGTCCAGAGTATTTTTCGGGAGTATGGAGAGGCTTGCCCGGAACATAAGGTGAAGACGCACGACTTTCGACGCCGGGCCATTACCCTGACCGCAAAGCAGATGGGTGGGGACCTGGGGGCCGTTGCTCGCGCCATCCCGGTGACCCGTGAAACGGCCGAGCGGCATTACCTGGACATGCAGAAGGCGTACGACGCGGAGGCCATCCAGAAGGAGATGGCCGGGGTGCTGATTCCGAAGCGGCCGGGAGCCACCAGCTGAGCCGTTGATTCTGGGGCGATTCTGGGGCGGTAAACACTCAGGGCCAGCAGCGAGTGTTGCAACTCGTTGCTGGCCTTGTACTTAGGAGTATGCCCGACAGGAGTTGAACCTGTAACCTTCGGCTCCGGAGGCAACCGGAATCCGGCGGGCAGAACCGCACAAAAGCCTTGCTTTTCAGGCACTCCGGAGCCTTTGCGGCCACTTTCCTGTGGGCCGCACGAGGGCGCAAAATCCCCGCGAAAAGCGCGGGTAGTGAACCGCCCGTGGGTAGTCGTGGGTAGTCCTATCCGAACCGGGGCGCGCGGGTCAACGGCACTCCCGCCGGCTGAGTGGAACCGTGTGCTTGTCCGGTCACGATGGCCGCTCGGGCTCACACCTTTGGGGGCACGAGCCGGACCAGCGCCACGAACACGCCCACGAGCCGCGGGTCGTCGCGGTCCCGGAGCTTGATCGGCTCCATCGTGCGGTTCTTCGGGTAGAGGTACGGGGCGCCCTTGAGCGTGCGGTACACCTTGAGCGTGTGGCACCCGTTGATCTCGGCCACCACCACCTTGCCCTCATCACTCTTCGCGCACGGGCGGACCGCGACGTAGTCCCCGTGCAGGATCGCGGCCTCGACCATCGAGTCCCCGCGCACCTGGAGGAGCTGCACGTCCACCTGTCCGAGGATGCGGCCGAGTTCGAGGCGCTCGCCGTCGGGCACCGCGGGCGGGATCGGCTGCCCCGCGGCCACGTAGCCGGCGATCGGCACCGAGAAGTCTTTTGCCCCCGGCGCCAGGACCGCGAGCTTCGACCCCGCGGGCTTCGGTTCCAGGAACTCGACCCGCTGCCACCCCCGGCCCGCGGTGCGCCGCACCCAGCCCTTGGCCTCGATGTTCTCCAGGTGCCGCCCCGCGGCCCGGGTGCTCGCCCACCCGAACGCGGTGGCGAGCTCCTGGAGCGTGGCCCCGTTGGTGCGCTTCAGGCGCTCGTACACCCGCTGCTCGATGTCGGTGAGGGGCCGGCGCATAGCGTCAAACTCCGCGTGTACTAAATTCGTACTTTGTGGCTTGACTCCCGTCAAGGGCGGCGATACTAATTTAGTAACTCACATCGGGCTGCCCACCGCGGCCCCGCACATCGGGCTGCACCACGACGGCGCGGCCCCGACCTCACGGACCCTTGAGGTCTCTTCCGTGGCCGGCAAACCCAAGCCCCGTTCCCGCGCCGAGCGCGCCCGCGCCGCGGCGCGCCTCGCGACCGACGGCCCCCTGGTCCCGATCGCCGAACTCACCGCGCTGGCGGGCGTGAGCGCCAAGACCATCGAGCGGTGGATCGTCCACGGCCGGACCGGGGTGTACCTGGACGGGGTCCGCGACCTCACGCGCGGCTGGTGCTCCACCCGCGCGGCGGTCGAACGGGCCAAGGGCGCCCACGCCGCGAAGCTCGCCCAGAAGGGCGGTGCCCCGTGCTGACCCTCCGGGAGCGCCTCCAGGAGGCCGCGGCCCGTGTCCTGGCCGACGGCCCGGTTCCCCTCTGTCAGTTGGCGAAGCTGGTGCCCGAGGACCGCCCGGGGCGGCGCGGCCACGTGTCGGCCGGTGCCCTCGTGCGGTGGATCACCAAGGGCCGGAGCGGGGTGCGCCTCGACGGGGCGCGGCTCAGCGGTAAAGGGTGGTGCAGCTCGGTGGCCGCGCTGGCGCGGTTCAGCGCCGAGTTGGCCGCGAAGGAGCTGGGTGAGGAACCGGAGGTGAGCGCCCCGTGCGAGCGCGAGAGGCGCGCAAAGGCGGCGTGCGCCGAACTGGACCGG
>DASWYH010001172.1:0-6595 GCA_036405095.1 Gemmata sp.
CGCACGCCCTTATACCTCGGACGTTCTAAACGCAACACTGCCGGTGGGCGCACGTCGGAGCCCTGGAACCCGGAGCCCTGGAGCCCGGCGTATTGCCCTTGCGACCGCCTCTTGCGGTCCGCTAAAGTGCCGTCCCCCTTCTGGTCTCCCGCGTGCAGGAAAGGACCCCGCACCGTGATGCACACCGAAACGATTTCCGAGCGCGACGCCGCGTGGTTCGAGGAACTCGCCGGCGCGGTCCGGCGCGGGCGGGCGGCCCTGGTCGCTCACCAGCACGCCGACGGGCACTGGGGCGGCGCCGTTGAGAGCGACGAGCCCCTCGAAGCCGAGCTGATTTTTCTGCTCGCGTTCCTGGGGGAACTCGCCGACCCGCGCGTCCCGCTCGCCGCGAAGCGCCTGTTAGAGCGCTCGCGCCCCGACAGCAGAGACGACCTCGGCGCCGCGGTGAGAACCTATTTCGCGCTGAAGATCGCGGGGCACGCCGCACACGAACCGCACATGACCCGCGCCGCAGAAGCGATCCGCGCCGCCGGCGGCGCGGCTTCGGCCGACCCGCTCACGCGGGCGTGGCTCGCGCTGCTCGGGCAACTGCCCTACTCCGCGTGCGCCCCCGAGCCGGTTCAGGCGGTGCTGCTCCCGAAGTGGCTCGGCGGGATCGGCGCGGCCCCCGAATGGGACCGCGCCGGTCGGATCGCCTGGGGCATCGTTCGGGCACACGAGACGGTCACGCACCTCCCGGCCGCGCTCGGCGCTTCGGAACTGTTCGTGCGCCCACTCCCAGCGCAGAAGACGAACGGCCTCCGGCCGTTCCGCGCGCGGGCGCTGCGAGCCGCAACGAGCTGGCTCCGCGCGCGGTGCGCGGAAGGCGGCCCCGATTCGGGCTTCCGTGCCCTCGCCTTCGCCACCGTTGCGCTGAAGGCGCTCGGCGCGCCCCCCACCGACCCCGAGGCGCGCCGGGTGCGGGCACAGCTCGAACACCTGTGCCCGGTCGAAGGCGGCCGGCTCCGGGTACAGCCGTTCCGGGCGCCGGTGCGTGACACGGCACTGTCACTGATCGCGCTCGCCGAGGCCGCCCCGGCCCGCGTGGCCGACCGGCTCCTTGAACGCGGGGCGCGTGCCGCGCCCCTGCCGCGCGACACCGAAACGACCGCGCGGGTGCTGGTCGCGCTGGCCCGCGCCGGGGGCTCCATGAGCGCCGCATCGAGCGAACTCGCGTACCCGGCACTGAACCGGCTCCTCGCCGCACAGAACCGCGACGGCGGGTGGCCCGCGTTCGACCGCGCCACGAGCGCCGACCCGAGTTGCCCGGCGCTCACCGCGTGCGCCCTCGAAGCGCTGGGGCACTTCGGGTTCCGCCCCGGTCAACCGCCCGTCGATGCCGCCACGCGGTTCGTTCTCGAACGACAGGAGATCAGCGGGCCGTGGCGCACCCGCTGGGGCGGATCGGCGCTCCAAACGACGTGGCAGGTGTTCGCGGGGCTCCGCGCGGTCGGGTCCGACATGTGCGGGTTGCCGGTGCGCCGGGCCGTGCGGTGGCTGAAGGAGTCGCAGAACGCGGACGCCAGTTGGGGCCGCGCGACCCCTTCGGAAACGGCCTGGGCCGTGCTCGCGCTCCTGGAGGCGGGCGAAGCCGGGAGCGCCGAGGCGCGGGCGGGCGCCGAGTTCCTCGCCGGGACGCAGCGAAGAGACGGCACGTGGGTGGAGCGGGGCTTCACCGCCGCCGGGTTCGCTCCCGGGAGCAAATTGAAGTGCGAGTTGGGCGCGCTCCACTTCCCGCTACTGGCGCTGGGCCGGTACGCTTCCGAGTACGGGCAACCGGAACCGCGGAGCGGGCTCACGCGCGCAGACGCCGGGCACGCGGTTGCGGGACCGAAGGGCCACCGACACACGCTCGCGGAGATGTAACCGGTTCCGTGGGTCGCGCCGGGCGCCGTTACTTCACCGCAAACGGGCGCTCGGCGATCTTGGTCACCGGTTTCGCCGGGATCGGTTTCAGCACGTCCAGCTCAAACGGCTCGCCCACCCGGTTCCCGCACACGTCTTCGAGCTGTGCGTCGATCACGAGCTTGTACGCCCCCTTCGGCCACGCCCGTTTGGGCGCGAACGTCACCACGCGCTCGCCACCGCCCACCGTGAACGTACCGTCCACCGACTTGCCGGAGGCGTCGCGCACTTGCAGCATCCGGCCCAGGAGCGCGCGATCGAGGGGCTTTGCGAGTTTGATGATGAGCGGCGAATCGGAATTCGCACGGGGCGCCATCAGCGACCAGTCCTCGGGCCACACCGGTTCGTCGTCGGGCGCGAACACGCTGAAGCTCTTCGTGTGCTTCGCAACCAGGGGCCGCCCGTCGAGGTCTTGCCACGCGGCGTCCACTTCGAACGTGTAGCGCCGGCCCTCTTCGAGAATCGGCCCGTCCTCCTCGCGCGGCACCAGTCCCCGCTTCACGCGCCCGGGGTCGAAGAGGAGCGTGAGCCGCGTCCCGTCCGGGGACCACAACTGCTCGTCGATTTCGAGGAACGGGACCGCAACCACCGCGCCGTCGTCGCGAACCAATTTGATGTGCTTGTAGGTGTCGGTGCGCGACACCGGCCCGGAGAACTGCACATAAAACCGGAGCGTGTTCTCGGGCAACCGGTTGGCCGACGGGAACACGGCCGTCACGCTCACCCGCGGCCCCGGCGCGGGCTTCGGGAGCAGCACCTCCAGCGCGAACGGGCTCGCGGCGATCTTCGCCCGCGGCGCCGCGCCGGGGCTCACGAGCACCCGGTACTTGGTGCCGGGCACCAACGGGAACAACGGCTCGAACCGGAGCCCGTCGCCCCCGACCGACCAGTCGCCGGCCGCCCCTTGTCGCCTCGCGACCTCTTCGGGCGTGCCCTCGTTAACGACGAGCCGCGCCACGTTCGGCCACTCTTCGGCGGTTAACTTCGCGGCGGCGAGCGCGGCGAGGTGCTCCTTTTCGATCCCGGTGACAACGACCGCCGGCGGGTCGCCGGGCTTTGCGGACCGGAGTTCCGCTTTCGGTTCGGCGCCGAACGCGAGCGCGGTGAAAAAGAGCGGTGCCAGCGCGCCGGCGCTCGCGCGGAGTGTGGTCATGGGTCGGTTCCATGCGGGATCGGGCCTCCCGATTGTACTCGCACGGGCCGCGGAACGCACGCCGCGACCGTTCCAGTTTCAGGGCCGTTTCATTTACAGTTTCGGGACCAACGACTGGAACGGCTCGGCACAGGCGTCCGCCACCTCGCGCGCCGCCGTGAAGCACGGCAAGATGGCGGCGTTCACGATGGCATACACGCTCATGAAGACCGTCGCGAACAGCGTCAGGGTGAACCGGTTGAGGGGCGCGTTGGTCTCGATCATCGCGGCCACGAACGCGAACATGACGAGGGCCATCATCGCCGGGGCCGCGGACGCGATCCCGGCGGCGCGGGTGCACTGGTGGGCCAGGTCCTCGTCCAGCGCCGCGCGCGCGAGGCGCGACAGGAACATCATGATGAGTACCGTGCGGACCATCTCCGCCACACCGGTGATCATCGACAGGGGCATCGCGCTTTGGGGCGTGGCCCCGTGGTTCTCGGGGTACACCAGCGCTGTGATATAGAACATGGTCGCGTTCAGCCGGGTCGGGATCATGGCCCAGCGCACGAGCCCGGCCCCTTCGCCCGCCTTGCTGACGCCGAACTCGCGCCCCTGCCCGACCAGCACCGTCAGCAGGACGAGGTGGACGCCGATCGCGACCGCGGCGGCGATCCCGTACCCCCAGTGCCCCTTGACCACCGGCCCGGACAGGCACAGGCCGACGCCCACCGCGGCGAGCACCCAGTTCGCCACCCCGAGCACCCCGGCGAAGATGATGTAGACCGCGATCGGTTCGCCGAACGCACCGTGAAAGAAGAACACCAGGATCAGCGCCATCGAGAGCATGAACATCACGAACGAGATCCAGATGAGGGTGGCCCCCCACGCGGCCCGATCGAACGCGCGCCGCCGGGCCATTTTTTCTTCGAACGTCAGCCCGTCGTCGGCCCGGGCGGAGGGCGCCCGGCGGCGCCGCCGGCCCCCTTCGGGTTCCGGGTCGAAGTCGCGGTTCTCGGGCTCCTCGTCTTCTTCGTCCTCGGTGTCGCGCCGCGAGCGGCGCGCCGGGCGCGGGCGCTCGTCATCGTCCGCGCGCGAGCGGCGCGCGTTCGTTCGCTTCCGGGGCTCGTCGTCGCCTTCGTCTGCGGTGTCGGGGCGCGCACTGTTGGCGGCCGCGAACACCGTTTTGCACGCGGGGCAGCGCACCAGCGCGGTGGTGCCGTCGGGCACTTCGAGTCCGCTGCGACAACTCGGACAAATGAGCAGCATCGGTTCGCCTCGGGCGGGTTGGGCGGTCAGGCGCGGCAGGAGAGCGAGTCTTTCGTGTCTTTGGCGAGCACCGCGGGCGCGATCATCATAAACGCATAAGCGAGGTACGACAGGAGCATCGTCGCCGCCGCGAGGTGCGCCCCGGCCCGCATGAGTTGGGCCTCGGCGGTGAGGACCGCGACGAGCAGCGCGGCGAGGGCGCCCCCGCCGCACACCCCGGCCACGACCAGCACCGCGGTTCCGGCCCGTTCGGCGGTGGCGGAATCGCGGGCGGCTCGTGCCTGCCCCTTCAAAGTGAAAATGATGAGGATGAGGCGCGCGATTTCGCACCCGCCGGCGAGGAACGCGATCAGGAACTCGCCCCGGAACGCGCCCGGCTGGTAGATGAGCAGCGGCAGCGCCAGATCGACCGCCGGGAGGATCGACGCCAGAACGGTCCACGCATAGGACGACCCGAACCCCATCCCGCCGAACCCGCCGTCGAGTGCCCCGAAGCACACGAACGACAGGGCCAAGTGGATACCGGAAACGATGGTCGCGGCGATCGCCGTTCCGCGTGTGCGCGCCGGGCCGGCGATGCAGAACCCGAGCCCCACCAGCGAAACGATCCAGTTGCCGAGTCCGATCAGCCCGGCGATCACGGTGACCCCGCTGGGGAACCCGCCGCCGGCCCAGCCGATCAGAACGAGCAGCGCCATCATGCCGAACGCGCCCATGTACAGCCACGCCCCGATACCGAGCAGCAGCGCGCCCGTCTTCGCGGGGCCGAACCCCGCATTCTTGCGCCCGGGTTGGGACCAGCCGTCTTCGTCATCGTCGTAATCGCGGCGCCTCTTTCTCTTCCTCCGCGGGCGGTCGTCTTCGTCGTCCTCATCGTCGTAGTCGCGCCGGCGCCCCCCGTTTGCTCCGGGGGCGCTCGTCCTCGTCCTCGTCGTAATCGCGCTTCTTTTTCTTCCGGGGCTCTTCGTCCACGACCTCAAAATCGGCCTCGCCCGCGGGAGCGGCTGGGGCCGTTTTGGGTGGCGGAGCGGCGGGGCCGGGTGCGCGGCCGTCAACGATCTCAAGCGCCGCCGCCGGTTGGGGTGCGGAAACGAGGAAAATGGTGCCGCATTTGGGGCACTTGACGTGGCCACTGGCCCCGTCGGGGATCTTGAGTTGTGTGGGGCACTTCGGACAAACAATAACCGGCACCGGGCGTCCCCCACACAAGAGCGGCGCGTAGTGCCTTGTTTCTACCGCTTCGACTATGGAAAGAGCAATGCCGGAAGCATCCGAATGCGGAGCGCGGAGTTCGGAAGGCGGAATTGAAGGCAGAGACCAAGCACAGGTCGCCTGCTGGCTCCAGGTTCCGAACTCCGGGCTCCGCGCTCCCGTTCAGGCGGTTCCGAGTTCCGCGAGGATGGTCGCCGCCCGGTTCGCGTCGGTGACCGTGTCGAACGTGGCGTACCCGATGAATTTGCCGCCGATCACGGACATCACCAGCCCGTGCAGGTTGATGCCGGCCATTTCCCACGCCTGCGTGACGCGCCCGCCGAGCCCCGCTTTGTCGTCGCCTTCGACCCGCATCACGATCGGCTCGGACACCTCCTGCAACCCGGCGGCCTTCGCGGCGGCCAGTTCCCCGTTCCCAACAATCGGGGCCACGTACAGGTCGCCCATGCCCGGCTTGGCGAGCGACCGCTGGCTGTACACGTACTCCAGGTGCGCGCCCGCTTCGGCCAGCTTCTTCAGCTTGACCGCGGCGCCGCCCGGTTTGTCTTCCACTTCCCCGTGGAACAGGTGGACCCGCTGCATCTTGAAGCTCATGAGAGTTGCCCTCCGACCCGAGGTGGAGTCGCGTAGGTGACCGGCGACGCGACAGGTTTCCTATCCGGGATGATAATCCTGGCACCGGGTATTGCAACAGGTTAGGGTTGGTGAATTGTCGCTCCTCCCGTTACGAGGTCCGCATGCACGGGCGCGCCGCATTCGTTCCGATTGTCATCGCGTTGTCACTGCCGTTCGTCCCGGCCGGGCGCGCGGGCGCCCCTAAAGCGCCCGAGGGGGGCGCCGCCGACACGGTCACCGTGTTCAAGAACGCGACGCTCCACACGGCCGCAACCGATAAACCGATCGAGAACGGCACGCTCGTTGTGCGGGGCGGGAAGATCGCCGACGTCGGCCCGGCCGCGAATGTGAAGATCCCCGCGGGCGCCGAGGTGTTCGACCTGAAGGGCGCCGTCATCATCCCGGGGCTGGTCGACACGCACT
>DASWYH010001173.1:0-2850 GCA_036405095.1 Gemmata sp.
GAGCGGCGGCGAAACTTCTGGGAACGCAAATCGTACCCAGCACCTGCAACCTTCGAGCACATCGGCTCGGTCTGTCGGTTCTCTTCCGCGACCCGAAAGAAATTTGAGCCCCATCACGGAGCAGTTGACAAATTCGGGCGCAGTTCGATAATAACTTTCCCTCCCTATTGATATGGCGCGTCGAGGCTTCTCCCTCTCTTCACGCCACCCACCCGCCCACTTATTTCCTCCTCCCGGAGTGTTGGTGTGCTTCAACACAACCGCGGTCGCCGCGCGTTTACGCTCATCGAGCTGCTGGTCGTCATTGCGATCATCGCGATCCTGATCGGTCTGCTGCTGCCGGCGGTGCAGAAGGTGCGCGAGGCCGCCGCGCGCATGAAGTGCCAGAACAACCTCAAACAGCTCGGGCTAGCGCTCCACAACTACCACGACGCCTACCAGTACTTCCCCTACGGGCACCAGTCCGAGTCGCTGGCGTCCCCGCCGGTGCTCCCCGCCGACCGGCACCGGCGCGACTGCTGGTACATGCGGGTCCTTCCGTACATCGAGCAGACCGCCATGTACAACTTGTACGAGGCGGACAGTACGAACTACGTGATGTACGTTCCCGCCACCATGCGGGACCAACCGGTGGCGACGTTGAGTTGTCCGTCGGACCCGTCGGCGCCCGGTAAGGGGGGCAACGGTGGGACCACAGCATTTCAGGGCAACTACGCCCTCAGTGCCGGCGGCCTCACCTGGTCCGGCAGCACCGCGACCCAGCGCGACATCGCCTACGGCGACGCCGGGGGCATGTTCTACATCGACTCCAAGACCCGGCTCACCGACGTGAGCGACGGCACCTCGAATACGCTGATGGCCAGCGAGGGCATCATCCGCGGGAACGGGACCGGCGCGTGGGGCGAGATCGGGGGGTACTGGGGCGGGGCACCGCACGGCTCCTTCGGGTTCTCGTCGTTTGAGGTGCCGAACACCACGGTGGCCGACCGGGTGTACAGTTGCAAGTCCACCACGTGGCCGCAGGCCCCGTGCGAGAACGGCAGCGCGGGCGGTCTGTCCGGGCGCTGGAACTTCGCCCGCAGCAAGCACACCGGCGGGGTGAACGTGGTCATGGGCGACGGCAGCACCAAGTTCATCAGTAACAGTGTGAACCGGTTCTCGTGGCAGGCGATGGGCACCCGGGCCGACGGCCAGGTCATCACCAACGCCCCGTGATCCCACCCGTTGGCACCTCTCTTTCCCGCCCCGGCGCGCGCGGCGCCGGGGCCTTATTCATTCCCAGGAGGATCATCGTGCGTGTGAGCGGACGGCCGGTAACCCGGCGGGCAGTGCTGGCACTGTGGGCGGCCGGTTTGGTGGGCGCCTGCGGGTGCGGTTCGGACGGGAGCAAGCTGTACAAAGTGACCGGCAAGGTGTCCTTCGACGGGCAACCCGTGAAGGAGGGGCGCATCCTGTTCCGGAACCTCGGGGCCGACGGGAAGGCGTACTCCGCGCCCATCACGGATGGCACCTACGAGGTCATGTGCGAGCCGGGGAAGATGCGGGTCGAAATCATCGCGAGCCGGGTGATTCCGGGGAAGATGGTCAAGGGCGAGGGCGAGATGATCCCGGCGGCCGAGATGTACATCCCTGCGAAGTACAACTCCGACAGCACCCTGACCGCCGAGGTGAAGGCCAGCTCGAACGACATCCCGTTCGAGCTGGCGAAGTAGCCGTGGCGCTCCCGGCCGGCACCGGACCAGTCTCAACGAGGTGCGAGTGCCGCGCTCGTCAACGGGAGAAATTTATGAACCAGATCACGGTGCCATTGACAAATCTGGACGGCACTAGATAATTCGGACATCCTCCCAAGGGCCTGGCCATTCGCGGCTTCTCCACCGCGTTGGACCGCCCGCCTGCTGTTTCTCTTCGATCCCATTTTTTCTTCCCCATGGAGAGCTGTTGTGCCCCAACAGAGCTGCGGCCGCCGCGCGTTCACGCTCATCGAGCTGCTCGTCGTCATTGCGATCATCGCCATCCTCATCGGCCTGTTGCTCCCGGCGGTTCAGAAGGTGCGTGAGGCCGCGTCGCGCATGAAGTGCCAGAACAACCTCAAACAGCTCGGGCTGGCCCTGCACAGCTACGAGAGCGCCAACGGGTCCTTCCCGGCCGCGGGCAAGAACTACGGCTGGGCGGGCGGGGCCCCGACCACCACCGGTTACGCGTTCAACCAGAACGGCCTCGTCACCCTGCTCCCGTACCTGGAGCAATCGGCCCTGTTCGCCCAGTACGACGACAAGTCGGCCTCGCAGCCCTACCTCGGGAGCAACGCGGGGACCGTGACCCTGGCCGGCGGCGGGGTGAGCGCCGCGAACCTGGCGTTCAGTCAGAACAAGGCCCCCTCGGTCCTGCGGTGCCCGTCAGACAACGGCCCCGAGTCGCCCGGGGCCGGGTCCGCGCACTATTCCCCGTCGTCCGGGGTGTCGTTCAAGACCAGCTACGACTTCGTCGCCACCAACACCTCGGGCAGCAACGCGTGGGCGAACGCCACGGCCGCGAACAAGTACCCGTTCGGTGAGAACAGCAAGTGCCGCATGGCGGACCTCACCGATGGGACCAGCAACACGTTTGCAATGGCCGAGGGCACGCTCGATGTGTACGACGGTTCGCGCGCGTCGTGGGCGTACCGCGGCTGGGTGATGACCGGGTTGGACCCCAAGGACGGTATCAACGTGTGGGTGTACCCGTCGTGGGTGAGCGGCGGGTTGGCCGGGACCCCGCTGCCGCGGGGCAAGAGTTCGGAGTGGTGGAACCCGGGCAGCCTCCACACCGGCGGGGCCAACTTCGTGCTCTGTGACGGGTCCGTCACGT
>DASWYH010001174.1:0-3733 GCA_036405095.1 Gemmata sp.
GCAAAGACGCAGAAGATCTCGCCCGAGGTGGCCTTCTCGGCCTGGCCGATCGCTTCGGCGATGCGGGCGTGGTCCTGTTCCGTGAACTTCATCACCAGCCTCCCGATGCGCCGCCGCCGCCGAATCCGTCGCCACCGCCGCCGAACCCGCCGCCGCCGAACCCACCGAACCCGCCGCCGCCGAGCCCGCCGAACCCGCCCTGGTTCCCGCCGAACCCGCCGCCGCCGAACCCGCCCGGGTTCCCGCCGCCGAACCCGCCCCCACCGAACCCGCCGCGGCCGGTGCTCTGCTGGCGCGAGTCGATGCCCCGCATGGCGTTCACCGCCTGCTGCACCAGGGCCGGGTCCACGCCCTTCAGCTTCACCAGTTGCACCACCTCCGTGGTGGTCACGGTGGCGTTGTCCAGTTGCTCCGTCAGCTTCGCGATCTCGGTGTACAGCGTCTCCGCGCACAGCAGGATGAGCTGGTTGCTGCGGTCGTCCACGGAGATCGAGAGCGCCGGCGGCTGTTGCTGCGTCTGCCCGCCGCCCTGGAGGGCGGCGAACGGGTTGAACGCGGGCAGCCCGCCGACCGCCCCGCCCCGGCCCGTGTTGCCCATCGCGCTCTTGTACACGTCCTTGAGGAGCGTGGCCATTTCGGCCGCGTCCGCGTTCTTGAGCGGGATCACGAACGTCTTGAGCACCGCGGCCGAGTCGTTGTTGCCGCCGTCGATGGCCCCGGCCAGGAGCTTCTCGATCATGACCACGTCGAGCGGGCTGGCCTTCACCACGATCACCGAGTTGCTGCTCTTCTCGGCGACCACGCGGATGCGGTCCTTGGACGGGGTCACGGCGTCGCCGCCCCCCCCGAGCCCGAGCAGCGCGAGCGGGTTGAACCCGCCGCCCCCGCGGCCCCCGCGCCCGCCGCCGCCCTGCTGTTGCTGCTGCGGCCCGTTGAAGATCTCGGTCAGCTCGCGGGCCGCGTCCTCCGCGGACACGTACTTCAGCCGCAGCACCTTGAACAGGTTCTCGTCCGGCTTCGCGCCCTCGGTGGTGATGTACCGCGCCAGTTGCGTCAGCACATCGAGCGCCTTGGTGTCGTCGCTCTGGACCACCAGCCGGTTCCCGGTGACGGTGATGACGACCGGTTTGTCGTCCTTCTTTTCCGGGTCCACGATCTGCGCGGCGATGAGGAAGTCCCGCCCCGGGATCTGCTCCCGCGAGCCGAGCGTCGGCGGCCGGACCGGGTCCGGGAGCTTCGGCGGGAGGGCCTTCGGTGTCGTGGGCGGGTTGGGCATCACCGGGGCGCCCGGGTTGCCGATACCGGGGCGCGGGGCCGGGTTCAGCGGGTCATTGACGATGACCTTCTTACCCATGTCCTGCATCGCCCGGCCGAGCAGCTCGGCGACCACCGCGGCGTTCGCGTTGCCGCCCAGGTTGATCGTGCGCGAGGTGCCGCCCGGCATCGCGGGGAGCCCCGGCCCGGTGATGCTGGTCTCGCCGAGCAGCCGCAGCGTCCTCTTGGCCTCGGCGATCTGGCTCGGCGTGCCTTTCAACAAGATCCCGACGTTCGGCCCGGTCTTTTGCGGCTCGATGGACGGGCCGCCGGCGGCCGGGGTCGGGGCCAGCTTCGTCAACTGAGCCGCGGCGTCACCCGGTTCGAGGTCGTTGAGCGGGATGAACACCGTTTCCACGGCCTCGACGCCGGTGCCTTCTCCGCCCTGAATGAGCCGGGCGATGTCGATCAGGTCCGTCGGGGCCGCGAGAACCATGATCTGGTTCTGCGCCGCCAGCGCGATGACCTGCACCCCGGGGAACCGCGCCTGGATCACCTTGGCCAGTTCCGTTGCGGCCCCGATCTGCACGGTGAACGTCTTCAGCACCGGTTCGGCGGCCGTCAGCTTCGGCTGGCCCGGGTACAGCGGCTTGTCCTGCTCCTCGATGAGCTTCTTGGCGAGGCCGATCTTGTCCTGGGGGGCGGTCACGTAGATCGCGTTGCGGCGCGCGTCCACCGCGATCTGCACGGTCTTCATCCCCCGACCGTTGGAGGCTTGCGGCTGCGGGCCGCCCCGGTTGAACCCGCCGCCCCGGTCGAACCCGCCCCGTGGGTCATAGCCCCGCGGGTCGTACCCGCGCGGGTCGCCGCCGAACTGCGGCGCCTGGGTGCCGGTGATGTCCACCTTCACGTCCTGGCTGGTCATCAGCTTGGCCAGCACCTCGGCCAGTTCCTGCGGGCGCCGGTACTCGCACACGTGGCTCAGCGAGTCGGCCCGCCCGCCGCCGGTGCGCTCGATCTCGTCGAGCGTGTCCTTGATGCGGACGATGTTGCCCACCGTGTCCTGGATCAGGTAGGCGTTGGGGGCCGTCAGCGGGACGATCGTCCCGAACGGGGTGAGCAGCCTCTTCAGCTCGTCCACCGCGTCGTTGACCTCCATCCCCTTCACCGGGATCACGATCTGCACGATCTCGGTGCGGCCCCGCTTGGGCAGCTCGTCGAGCGTGATCCGGGGCAGCAGGGTCGGGTCGACCTTCTCGTCGGACGGCTGGATGAAGAACGTCATGTGCCGGCGGATGAGCAGGAACTTCTGCTGCATCATCGCCTCGTTGATCAGGTCGGTGACCTGACCGATGGTGAACTGCTTGTCCTTCCCCGGCTTGAGCGTCACGGTGCCGGTGGGCTTGACGGTGGTGATGAGCGTGAGCCCGGTTTCCTTCGCGTACCAGTCGAGCACCTCGTTCCAGCCGGCCAGGCCGAAATCGATGGTGACCAGCTTCTCCTTTTCGGCCACCGGCGGGGCCTTGACGGGGCCGGGCGCGGTGGGCGTGGGCATGGTCACGGGCGGGGCAACCGGCTGCGCCAGCGCGCGATCGACCGGCCCGGTCAGCCCGGCGGCGGCGGCGAGCACGCCGGGCAGCCACCTGCGTAGCTTCAGGAGCTTCCAGAACGGAACCGCCGACGGGCGGGAGCCGTAACGCTGACCCATAACTTCCCCCCAAGGAACTGCGACCGTTGCCGCCGGCTCGTGTGGTGCGTGCCCCCTGTTCCCCAACAAGGGGGCACACCGAACCGGCGAAAGCGTTCACTCGCGTGATGAGGCTGGATATCGTCCGCAGCCGGGGCCAGCAACGGAAAACTGCCGGGGCCAAGGAACTTTTAATCTGACCCCAGTTTATCCCAGTTGCCGGGCTTTTGCACTGTTAGATCGGGATGAGAAAAACAAGAAAAGCTAGGCGAGAGAGCGGGGACGGGGCACCCTGGCAACAGTGGCGCACGCGCGCCCGGGTGGCACGGGGCGGACCCGAGGCACCCTTAACGTGCCCCCAGGGTGGCGCTGCGCGGGCCATGGGCTTTAAGATGGAACCCCTTCGGGGTACGAACCCAGGGTCTTCTACCCCGAAGGGGTTCCATCCCGCAGCCCCGGGTCGCGGAACGCGCACCCGGGGCGCCCTTAATGCGCCACCCGGGGTCACTTACCGGTCGCGGCCAGTTCGAGCAGCGGGCCGGACTCGGACACCTGCTTGAGAACCTTTTTCGTCTCCTCTTCGGTCAGCGCGCCCTCTTTTTCCATCGTCTGGAGCGACTGCCCGGCCGCCCACCGGTACAGTTTCGGCGCGCCCACCGTGGCCCCGGCTTCGGCGGCCATGTTGCCGCCGATCGCCGCGACCGGGTTCGCCGGCCCCTGCTTCGGCGGCCACCCGCCCATTCCGGGGCGCGGGCCGCCCGGGCGCCCGCCCGGGCCCTTCGGCCGCGGGGG
>DASWYH010001175.1:0-3339 GCA_036405095.1 Gemmata sp.
CGCACCTCGACGCGCACCCGACGGCGCGAGCGATGGACCGGTTCGGGCGGGAGGCGTACGAGTTCGTCACCGGCCCGACCGCCCGCGAGGCGTTCGACATGAGCAAGGAGAGCGCCCGGCTCCGCGACAGCTACGGGCGCAACAGCTGGGGCCAGTCGTGCCTGCTCGCCCGGCGGCTCGCCGAAGCCGGTTCGACCTTCGTGACCGTTCACTTCGGCGGCTGGGACCACCACTGGGACCTGAAGGCCGGGTACGAGAACTACCTGCCCAAGGTGGACCGCGCCGTGGCCGCGCTGTTCGCGGACCTCGACGACCGGGGGCTGCTGGACACGACGCTGGTGGTGCTGTGCGGCGAGTTCAGCCGGACGCCGAAGATGAACGACGGCGGCAACGGCGGCGCCCCGTTGAGCAAGGGGACCCCCGGGCGCGACCACTGGGGGCACGCGATGTTCTGCCTGATGGGGGGCGGCGGGGTGAAGGGCGGGCAGATCGTCGGCGCCACGGACAAACTGGGCCAGCGCCCGCACACGCGCGCGGTGACCCCGTGTAACATTCACGCGACCATCTATCACGTGCTCGGGATCGACCCGAAGCTCCAACTGCTGGACCCGAGCGGGCGCCCCACGAACGTCCTCGACGACCCCGAGCCGATCAGCGAGTTGCTGTGACCGGATCGAGCCCCGCAGCTTCGAGTTGGGGTGCGGTATTGTTTTCGAGCCCGGAGCGCGAGCGGCGGTACGCGCGCCTCACTTCGACTTCAGCACGTCCAGTTCGACCCGAGAGGCGAACTGCGGCGTGTGGTAAATTTTTTGCGTCGCTTTCTGGAAGTCCGTGTCTTCCGCCTCGAAAATGTTGGGGACGAACTTCTGCGGGTTCCGGTCGATGACCGGGAACCAGGTGCTGCTCACCTGGACCATGATCTTGTGCCCCTTGCGGAACCGGTGGTGCCCCTGAACGAGGTCGATGGTGTACCCCTCGACGGCCCCGGGCTTCACGGGTTCGGGCTTCTCCAGGCTCTTGCGGAACCGGGCGCGCACCGGTTCGCCGGCGATCAGCAACTGTGAACCCGCCAGCTCCGGGGCCTTCTTGTAGTCGTCGGGGTACACGTCGATCAGGCGCACGATCCAGTCGCAATCGGTGCCCGAAGTCGAACCGAACAGCGTCACCTTCATCGAACCCGCGACGGTGACATCGTCCGCGAGAGGGTCCGTCTCGAAGGAGAGCACGTCGGGCCGACCGTGGGCGAACCGCTGGTCCTGCACCATCCACTCGGGCCACTCGGCCCCCGGGTAGGTGGGGCGCACGGGCCGGGGGCGGTAGGGGACCGGGTTCGCCGGGTCGGACACGTACTCGCTGAACGCCGCCGCGCTCACGGGGGGCGCCTCGACACTCAGCTTCCCCTTCGGGTGGAAGTACAGCTTCTGGGGCGCTGCGCCTTTCGGCGGCCACGAGTCGTAGGTTTCCCACGTGTTGGAACCGGTTTGGAACATGCGCGCCTCGGGCGGCGCCCGGCCCTCGTCCTTGAGGTAGTAGGCGAAGAACGGCGCCTGCACCTCTTTGCGGAACCGTTCGCCGGTCGCGGAGTCGAACGGGATGCGCCCGAGGCGGTCCGCCTTCCCGGCGGCCCAACCGCCGTGGTTCCACGGGCCGATGCAGATGAAGTTCTGGTCCTTCAGGTCGTGCTTTTCGAGCAGCTCGTACATGCGGAGCGGGCCGCGGAAGTCCTCCTGGTCGTACCACCCGCCCACCGTGAGCGTGGGCACGGTGACCCGCGTGAGCCGCGGTTCGAGTGAGAGCTTTTTCCAGAACAGGTCGTAGTTCGGGTGCGCGACGAAGTCGTTCCACGTCGGCAGGGCGCCCTTGAAGTGCTTGCGGTTCACGTTCGAGAGGGCCCCGAGCCGCAGGTACCACTCGTAGGTGTCGTGCCTGTCGAACTTGAACGAGAAGTTGGTTTTGTCGGTCTCCATCATCGCCACGTACTCGAACCCGTAGCTGAGCCGGAACGCGCCGTTGTGGTGGAAGTCGTCGCCGAGGAACATGTCGGTGGGCGACGCCTGGGGCGAAACGGCCTTGAGCGCCGGGTGCGGGTCGAGCATCGCGACCGCCGCGAGCCAGCCGGGGTAACTGATCCCCAGCATCCCGACCCGCCCGTTGTTCCCCTTCACCGCTTTGAGGAGCCATTCGATCGTGTCGTAGGTGTCGGACGCCTCGTCGACCGCCTTGGGGTCTTTGGGGTCGCGCGCGGGGCGCGTCATCACGAACGCGCCTTCCGACTTGAACCGGCCGCGGATGTCCTGGAGAACGAAGGCGTACCCGTCGGCGACCATGTCCTTGAAGTAGTTCCCCAACAGGCGCTCGGTGCGCCCGTCGATGCCGTAGGGGGTGCGCAGGAGGATGATCGGCACCGGCCCCTTCGGGTTCTTGGGGGCGTGGACCGTGGTGAACAGCTTCTTCCCGTCGCGCATCGGGACCATCGCCTCGGTGCGCTCGAACCGGGGATCGGTTTTGGGCTGTTGCGGGTACGCGCCCGCGCTGGTGGCACAGAGCGCGAACAGGGCGAAGGCGCAGAGCCTCGTTCGGGGCCGCATGGGGTCCTCGGTTGGTGCGGGGAGGGTGTGTGACATTGTTCGTGTTGCGCCGGGCGTGTCAATGGCGCGGGCCGCGCGTGGCCGCGTGCGGGGCTCGCGAGCGGGGGCACCGGCAATCGCCGAGCGTCCGGCCCGGCGGGGCGAAATAATTGCGGGGAGCGAGGCCGCGACGATGTCCGACGTACCGTTCCGTTTGTCCGAGCGGGCCGCGACGATCCGCGCCGAGGCTCGCGCGCTTCTGGCCGCGCACGGGCTCTCCTCATGGGAGTTCGGGTTCAACGCGAACGTGCGCCGGGCGGGGGTGTGCTTCTACCCGCACCGCGGCGAGCCCGGGCGCATCGAGCTCTCGGTCCACTTCGCCGAAAAGAATAGTGACGCCGAAGTGCGCGACACCCTCTTGCACGAACTCGCGCACGCGCTGGTCGGCCCGCGCCACGGGCACGACGCGGTGTGGCGCGCGAAGTGCCGAGAGCTGGGGGCGCGGCCCGAAGCGTGTTACGGCGACGAGATCGAGATGCCGCGCGGGCGGTGGCGGGCCGTGTGCGCGAGCTGCACCCGGGAGTTCGACCGGCACCGCCGCCCGGCGCGCACCGAGGGGTGGTACTGCCGCCCGTGCGGCCGGGAGCGGGGGGCGCTGGTGTGGCGCGACGCGAAGGGGGATTAGGACTCCGGATCACCCGTCGGCCGGAGGAACTCGAAAAGGGCGGCAGGCCGAAACAAAGACAAAAGGCGGGGGGCAACGTGTCGCATC
>DASWYH010001176.1:0-6405 GCA_036405095.1 Gemmata sp.
ATGAGAGCCGCCCTCGGGTGTCCCGACCGTGTGTGAGTTTGGAGCTTCAAGTTGCGAGCCGAAGGGCCGCGCCGGGTTCGGGGCTTTGTTTCCCGGCTCCGGCCCCGGCGACTTGTGCCCCGGAGTGATTATTGTTCCCTGTGGCGCGCCGGCGGGCAATGCGAAACCGGCGCCGCTGCGTCACTTCTTGGGCGGCCCGAGGTCGATCGAGGTCGCGGGCACGTCCGGGATCAGAACCAGCGGCCGCTTCGGGTTGGCGCGCACGGTGGTGAGCCGGCTCCGCAGGTCCTCGATCCGCACCGCCGAGCCGACGTCGGGCTTGCCCGCCGCGTCCACACGGTCCATCGGCGCGAGCACCTTCGGGACCACGTCCTTGTAAAACTCTTCCACGGACTTGGGCACCCGACTGGGGTCGTAGGTGTTGGGCCTGGTGACCTCAAAATCCGGGTCCAGCAGCATGCGCCAGTTGCGCAGGGCCTCGGCGATCCGCAGGGCGTAGCTGCGCCACGGGAGCTGGATGTCGAACGCGTCGCGTGCGCGGGGGCTGGCGAAGGTGATGAGCCCCGCGTTGATGGCCTCCAGCGCCGCATCGGCGTTGTACTTCAGGGGTTTGATGCGGTCCCCGCGCGGCTCGACCGGGGCCATGTTGCAGATCCCGATGACCGCTTCCGCCGCGTCCGCGGGGCCGGGCTCGGGAACCAGCTTCGGGTCCGAGAGGGCGACGCGGCAGAGCGTCTGAACCGGGTACAGGGGGTTCCCGTCCGGCCCGGTGACGGTAACGTAGCGCACCTGCGCCAGGGCCTTGATCGCCTGCCGCCGGACCATCCCGACCACCGCGAGCTGGTCCGGTGTCGCCCCCTCCAACTTGGGCCGGAGCCCGGAAACGATCAGGGTCGGGTCGGTGACGGCGTCGTTGACGACCTTGATGAGCGCGCCGACCATTTTGGGGTTCTCGGTTTGCGCGACGTGGTTGCGGGTCTTGAGCCAGTCCGGGTCGTAGGCCGAGAGCAGGTTCCCGGCGGCCTGGAGCAGGTAGTACTTGATCTCGGTGCGCGTGTTCGCGTTGGAGAGCAGGCCGGTGAGGGTCGGGTAGTGGGCCGGCGAGCCGGACTTGCAGACGACCGCCAGGAGGCGGGCCGCGTTGACGCGCACGATCGCCTGCGGGTGTTTCTCGATCAGTTCTTTGAGGGCCGCATCGAAGGCGGCGCCGAACTCGCGGATGTACACCGCCTGGCCGGGGCCGACGCGGGTGCTGTTGGGCACCGCTTCGAGGGTGAACCGGTTCAGATCCTGGATGATCCCGTTGGGGCCGTCGAGCGCGAGGGGGACCGTGCCGGGCGGGGCGAGTTTGAACTCCTGGGGCGTCTTGTACACCGACGGGTGCGCGACCACTTCGGCGTAGTACCGGGCGAATTTGGCGAAGTTCGCCTGTGCCTCTTTGAGTTCTTCGGCCGGGATGCCGCCCCGCGGGATGTCCCGGTATTCGAGCACCTTGGAGGTCGCGGACCGGTCCTTTTCCGGGAGCGGCTGTTGTTGCGCGCTGGCGGTGCCTATGAGCAGCGCGAACCCGGCGCCGGCGAACAGCGTCCGGATGGTGTAACGCGAAAGGGTCATTCGGCTTCCCCGAACCGTGAGTTGACGTGGGCTACGGAGTATAAACGTCGCGGGCGAGTTCCCGTTGGTCTTTATCCTTTCAGGCTAACGGTCCGGTCCGCGCGATGCAAGTGAGTGCCGGGGCGGTTCGGGCGGATGACCGGTGTCCCTACCCGCGTGAACCGATTGACCCGGATCGGTAACAGCGCAGTTGCCGTTTGCCCCGGCGGGCGTTACAAAGCAGGAGTTGGATGGTATCGGGCCGTAGCGCAGCTTGGCTAGCGCGCTTGCTTGGGGTGCAAGAGGTCGTGGGTTCAAATCCCGCCGGCCCGACTCAACCAGACCCCGCGGAACCCCCGGTTTTACCGGGGGTTCCGTCATTTTACGGTGGCCAAATCTCAGGCGCCGCTCGCGCTTTCAACGTGTGCACTCGCGCACATGACACTTCGACTCGCAAGCCGGCCGATACCAAAACGGCACACTGGCCGCGTCGCGAGCCGTTATCTGGATTTCTAATGCGTTCGCCAGTTCGTGGCGCCAGTCCGGGCGCCCCGTGAAAGTGCCCGGTGCGTTGCCCCGTCCAGCGGCGGAAACCTCTTGGAAACGAGCGGCCCGACACCGCCCGCGCGCAAAGCCGCTCCCACACCCGCCGGACCTCTGCGGGGCCTGGCCCGATGCAGGGCGGGGTGGCACCCACTCTTTGCGGCGGTACAACAAGCACTCAAACCGGCCCGCAAACCTACAGCAACCGAGCACCCATGTCCGCTGCCCACCCGGTGTCGCACACGCGCATCCTGATCGGCCTCGTCGGCGGGGCCGCCCTCGGGTGCCTCGCGAACGCGCTCGTGGGCCAGGGCGTGCTCCCCGCCGCGCCCGTGGACTGGGTGGTGAAGAACCTCGCCCGCCCGGCCGGCGCCATCTTCCTGAATCTCCTGTTCCTCGCGATTCTGCCCCTCGTGTTCGCCTCGCTCGCGCTGGGCGTGACGCGCCTGGGCGGGACCGGGAACGTCGGGCGCATCGGGCTGAAGACCATCGCGTACTTCTTGATCACCACGGGGTTCGCGGCGGTCATCGGTTTGACGCTGGTAAACGCGATCGAGCCGGGCAGCTACGCCCGCGACCTCCGCGACGGGCTGATGGCCGAGTACGGCAAAGAGGCCGAGGAGAAGCTGGCGACCGCCAAGAAGAAGGAGTTCGGGGTCCAAACGTTCGTGAACATCATCCCGGCCAACCCGTTTGTCGCGTTCGTGGAAAAGGACATGCTCGCGATCGTGTTCACCGGGCTGCTCGTCGGGTTCGCGCTGACCCGGATCGAGGCGCACCGGGCCGCGGCCGTGATTACGGTTCTTGAGGGCATCAACCAGGTCACGGAGGTGATCGTCGGGTGGGCGATGCGGCTGGCCCCCTACGCGGTGTTCGCCCTCCTGTTCTCGACCACCGCGAAGCTGGGCTACACGCTCCTGTTTTCGCTCGGCGCGTTCGTGCTCACCGTTCTGGGCGGGCTCGCGCTGCACCAGTTCGTCGTCCTGCCGCTGCTGGTGAAGTTCCTCGGCGGGATGGCGCCGTTGGAGTTCTTCCGGAAGGCCCGCGGAACAATGCTGACCGCGTTCAGCACCAGTTCCTCCAGTGCGACGCTCCCCACCGCGATCAAGTGCGCGGAGGAAGACCTCAACGTGCCCCGCGAGGTGTCGAACTTCGTGCTCCCGCTCTCCGCGAGCATGAACCATAACGGGACCGCGCTGTTCGAGTCGGTCACGGTGCTGTTCCTCGCGCAAGCGTTCGGGGTGCAGTTGAACCTGGAGCAGCAGGTCGTGGCGCTGGTGCTGTGCATCCTGACGGCGAGCGGGATGGCGGGCGTCCCCGGGGGCTCGCTCCCGCTCATCGGCCTAATCCTCGTGCAGTTCAACGTCCCGGCGGGCGGGATCGCGCTGGTGATCGGCGTGGACCGCATCCTGGACATGTGCCGCACGACGGTGAACGTCACCGCGGACCTCACGACGGCCGTGTTTGTGGCCCGAAGTGAGCGCCGATCGGCCCCGGTTCCGTCGGCCGAAGGCGAGAAGCGGTGAGGGGAGCGGCAGCGCACCGGGCCGAAGCGCTCTCCGAAGCGCGAACCGCAACCGCCTCACGGCAGCGGAACGGTCTTCAGGTCGCCGCTCTTGAGCAGCAGCAGCGCGTGGCCGTCGTCGAGCTTGTCGAGCTGCATCACGTCGGCCAGTTCCTTGATCGCCTCGGCCTTGATGCCGGCCGGCCCGGTCCGGGCGGTGATCGGGGTGGCGGTCGCGAAGTCCGTCGTCGGCAACTTCAGGACGCCGTGCTTGCTGTTGGCCATCAGCAAGTAGTCCTTCCCGCCTTTGGTGTAGACGATCATGTCCAGCGGGCGGTTGCCGTTGCCCAGTTCGGCGATCGTGGTGCCCTTCACCTTCGCGCCGGCCTTCAGATCGGAAACCGGGATCTTCACCAGCGGGGTGCAGGTGTAGGCGGCCATGATGTGGTCTTCCTTGCCGACCTTGTACGCAACGAACGTGCGGATCGGGGACTTGGTCTCCAGCGCGCCGTGCGCCCCGTGGAAGATCTCGATCCCGGCGCCCTTGTCGGCCTCCTTGAACGGGAACGGGATCACCCGCAGGGTGCTGGCGAACTGCTCGCTCGACAGCCCGGCGACGATCACCTTGCCGTCCACAAACGCGAGCTGGGTGATGACCTCCGGGGCGCCCTTGCCGCTTGTGGCCGGGTTCGGGATCGCGACCTTGGAGAACCGCACGTCCTTCAGCGCGACCGCGGACACGGTGCCGTCGCGGGCCACCTTCACGAGCGCCGGGGTGCCGGCCCCGGTGCCCCGGGACACGCCCACGAACACGTTGCCCGACGCCGGGTTCACCCGCACGTCGTTGATCTTCACGTCCTTGTCGCTGACGCCCAGCGCGGCGGCGATCTTGGCGTTCAACTTGTCGACGTTCAGCGGCTTGTCGCCGGCCGGCTTCGTGTCGCCGGTGTCGATCGCGAACACGGCGGCGCCGGCCGAGTCGCCGACGAACAGCAGCCCCTTCGGTCCGAACGCCAGGGCGGTCGCGGACTTCAGGTCCGGGGTGCCTTTGGACAGGCCGTCTTCGGCCCGGACCGTGGCGGCCGACGCCAGTACCAGCGCGGCCACGAGCATCTTGCAGCGCATGAAGAGTCCTCGCGGAGGAGATGAGCCCCTGCAGTGGCGGGGCCGAACGGGTCGGGCGAACCGGGAACGCGGAGCCCCCAGAACGTGCATCATCTGGGATCGCCGGGCGGATGCAAGCGGAAAGGTATGAGAGTTTTCTGCGGTCCGTGCTGGAGTGCGCCCGCCGGACCCCGTAGTCTGGCACGGTGGGGCGCGCGCGCGCCCCGATTTGAGGTGAGGCACTCAGGAGTACGGTCGATGCGTGTACTTGCGATCTGCGCCGTGGCCGCGGCGTTCGTGTTCGCCCCGTTCGCGGCCGGTGAAGACAAGAAGCCGGAGCGCCCGAAGCTGGACGCCAAGGAGTGGAAGAAGCAAAAATCCGGCCTGGAAATCTGGGACGTGAAAGAGGGCAAGGGCGAAGCGGTGAAGCCCGGCGAAACCGTCACGATCCACTACACGGGGTGGCTCACCGACGCCAAGGCCACCAAATTTGATAGCAGCGTGGACCGCGGCGAGAAGGCCACGTTCCCGCTGAACCGGCTCATCAAGGGCTGGCAGGAGGGGATCCCGGGCATGAAGCCGGGCGGCATCCGCCGGCTCAAGATCCCGGCCGATCTCGGTTACGGTGACAAGGGGGCCGGCGGCCTGATCCCCGGCGGCGCCACGCTCGTGTTCGAGATCGAGCTGTTCGAGTCGAAGTGACACCGCGCTGTGCGGTTTCGGGCGCGTCAGTGTGTCCAGTCTTCGACCCGGAGATTGGGCACCTGTCCGAAATCGCGAACGTTCCGCGTGACAACGGTCAGGTTGCGAGATCGTGCGATGGCGGCGATGCGCAGGTCCATCGTCCCGATACGCACCTTCGCGGCCTTCAACTGGTCGAACACGAGCGCAGCGGGCTCGTCGAACGGAACGACCGACAACGGCGCGAACCACTGGCGCAATCGCTCCAAAAAGGCGTACCCGGTAACCGCCTCGGCGCTCGTTCGCCCGCGACTGAGGTACGCGTTTGCGCCAACCATCTGCTCGTGGAAGCTGACGACCGAAATGCCCACATCCGCGAGCGGATACCCGCTCATGCGGAGCGCGAGCATCGAGTGGTCGGTGCCCGTACCCGTTTGCCAGATCGACAAGGTGTCGGTGTCGGACGAATGCGTCACGTCGCGCCGCCCTCGTCGGGTTCGGGGATCGGATCACCGGGCTCCCAATCGGGTGGCGCCTCGTGCCCGGTTTTGCGGAAGTACCGACCGTACTCTACCATCTGTTGAAAGGCTTCGTCGTTCTTGAACGTGCCCCCCAATCGCTCAACCCACCCCGCGCCGGTTGCGACCGGCGCCTCGACTTTACTCCTCAGCGCCGCCAGTTCCTGCTCCAACTTCTCGACGCGCTGTTCCAGGGTCGGTTCGGCCATCGCGTGCCCTCCGTCGTGTCGCGTGCATTATACCCGCGCCAGTTCCTCGTCCACGAGCCCCCGGACCAACTCGTTCGGCACCCCCTTGTTGGCCTTCATCACCGCGCCGACGATCGACATCTTGGCCGCGTCCTTGCCGCTCTTGAAGTCGGCGACCGCCTTCGGGTTCGCCGCAATGGCCTTTTTGACGGCCTCCCGGAGCGCGTCGGCATCGACTTCCTTGATCCCGGCGATGCCCTTCGCTTCTTCAAGG
>DASWYH010001177.1:0-9498 GCA_036405095.1 Gemmata sp.
GCCGAGGTGCCGCAAGGCTGTTGAAGTTGCGATCTCGCGCGTTCACACGCGCCGAATTCTGTGGAGCGAGCCGCGCGAGTGTGCGATTGTGGCACGCGAAGACACTCGGCTGTGCGGAACTGGCACACGCAACAGCATTCGTGGGTCAATTCGGGTGCCTCCGCGTTCCGGTAGACTGGTGAGGCCGTTGTTTATTTCTATCGCATAGTTGACAGGAAGCGGTTTCTGGCTGTGCTCGGCCCACGAACAGCGTTCGCTTTGTGGCAACTTTTGGACACGCAGTTGTAACGCCCTCACGATCGCCTTTCACTCTGAGTCGTGCCATGATTGCTCGCCGCGCGTTCACCCTGATCGAGCTTCTCGTTGTCATCGCAATCATCGCGGTGCTGATCGGGCTGCTGCTCCCCGCGGTGCAGAAGGTGCGCGAGACCGCGGCCCGCGCGTCGGACCTGAACAACCTGAAGCAGTGTGGGCTGGCCGCGCACCACGCGAACGATGCCGACGGCCGGATGCCCGCCCTCATCGGGCTGCGGTACACCGCCAGTTCCGGTAACGCCACCGCGCAACTCTACGTGTCCTTCTGGGTGCTGCTCACGCCGTACCTGGAACAGGGCGCGGTCTTCAACGGCGTCAGCACGAGTACCGACGACTGGGCGAAGGTGCCGATCAAGACGTACACCTCGCGGAACGACCCGACAACCGCTAGCGGGCGCGGGCCGGACGGCTTGCCCGTCGGGAACTGGGCCGCGAACGGCTGGATCTTCGGCTTGCCGCAGCCCGGCTCTAAGGGGGTGGTGGACTTCGCTGCCCGGCTCGATCGCTCTTTTCCGGACGGCACCTCGAACACGATCATGTTCGCCCCGAAGGCCGGGACGTGCGGCCCCGGCGGGTCGCTGTACGCGGCCCTCAACCTGAAGGGCTACGACACGTACACCGTTACGCTCGGGGCGTACTTCGGGCAGGCGCTCCCGGACGCGAGCGGCGCCGGGAGCGCGTTCCAGGTGGCCCCGGTGGGGGCCGCGTGCGACCCGGACCTGCCGCAAACGTTCTACTCTTCGGGGGCGCTGGTGTGCCTGGCGGACGGCAGCGCGCGTGCGGTGCGCTCATCGGTCGCGCCGCTGACGTGGCGCCGGGCGGTGATCCCGAACGACGGTTCCGTGCCGGGGGGCGACTGGTAGCGGCGCGGCTTTTGAACCGCCCCGACAGCTTCTCATCTCTTTTTCGGGGGCGAGGTCCGCGCGCGGGCCGCGTTTCATTTCTCATGCCCACTTCATTCCGGGCGGGTAAACTCAAATGCCGGGTGGGTGTGTCCACCCCAGAGGGCGAACCGTGCGCGTGCTGCTCGTTGAAGACCACCAACCGCTCGCCAAGGCGCTGCGGCAGGGGTTGGAAGAGGAAGGCTTCGCCGTCGATGTCGCCACCGACGGCGAGGAGGCGGACGTCAAGTGCCGGAGCACGTCCTACGACGTGATCGTGCTCGACGTGATGCTGCCCAAAGTGGACGGCCTGACGCTCCTCAAGCGGTGGCGCGGTTCGGGGATCAACACCCACGTTCTGATGCTCACCGCGAAGGGCGCGACCACCGACAAGGTGACGGGCCTGGACACCGGCGCCGATGACTACCTGAGCAAAGCGAACCTGGACCTCGACGAGCTGTTCGCGCGCATCCGCGCGCTGGTGCGCCGCGGGCACCACCAGAAGGACCCGGTGCTGCGGTGCTACGACCTGGAAATCGACACCGCGGCCCGCACCGTGCGCCGGGCCGGTCAGGTGGTTCATCTGACCCCCCGCGAGTACGCGCTGCTCGAGTTCCTGGCGTTCCACCGCGGCAAGGTGGTGACCCGGAGCATGATCTGGGAGCACCTGTACGACGAGTACGACGAGAACACGTCGAACGTGGTGGACGTGTACATTCGATACCTGCGGAATAAGGTGGACAAGGGCTTCGACCCGCCGCTGATCCTGACCCGGTGGGGCGAGGGGTACATGCTCCGCGGGGACGACGACCCGCCCACAACGAAGTGAAAAGTTAAAAGGCAAAAGGGCGACCGGGGCGCCAGCCGCCGGACCCGGTCCGCGTGTCGCGCCGCTTCCCCATTTGCCTCGTTTCCTTGGGTCCCCCCATGCGCTCCATTCGCCGCTCGCTGCTGGGGTATCTCCTGGTGCTGCTCGCGCTCGCGCTGAGCGCCGTGGGGGCGCTCGTGGACCGGTTCGCCAACGCCGCGATCCGCACCCGCGAGGCGTCCGAGGAGAAGCGCATTGAGCAGGTGTTCAAGGTGCGGCAGATCGAGGCCAAGGCGAAGTTCGACGCGGACCTGCTGTCCGAGACCCGGTCGCTGGCAAAGGACGTTCACTCCAAGATCGGCGACCTGTTGGGGCAGAAGTTGGACCAGCGGAAGGGGCCGGGCGGGCGCCCGCCGGAGCCGCACGCGCCGCTGAAGGCGCCGGACGACGAGGCGAAACAGTACCGGCTCCGGATGGCGCTCCTCGGCCTCGCCGCGCCGCCCGCGGTGGCCCCGACGGTCGCCACGCTCGTCGAATTCGAGGGCCGCATCCCCACCGACCGCGAGCGCGAGCGCGAGCGCGGGGTGTTCGGCGACCCGCGGAAGTACAACCCGGTGCCGCACTGGGCCGATTTCGACATCCCGCGGGCCATTGCCCGCATTCAGGAGGCGCTGCGCCAGGAGTTCGAGAACGAGGGGCGCCGGACGTACTTCCACTTCACCCTCGTTTTCACCTTCCCGAACCGCACGGCCCGGACCGTGGCCGCGGTCCACTCGGCCAGGCTCGGCGCCGACCTGCCGTTCGACCCGGCGTGGCTCGAACCGGGCCGGGACCTGGAGCCGCGGGTCGACACGCTCGACATCCCGGAGCGGGGCACGTTCCACCGGGTGGTGACCGCGGCCGGCGTGTCCGGCAGCCCGATCCGGTTTTTCGTGTTCCTGCCGGCCCCGGCCCCACCGGTGTCCCCGGTCCCGTCGGGGCTCGCGTCCTGGTACCCGACCTACCCGCCGTTCCGGGGCACCCCGGACGCCTGGCTGCGGGTGTTCGTTCACCACGCGCGCCCGCAGGCCGAGCTGGAGGCCCGGCTCACCACCGACCAGCAGGACCGCGCCGACCAGCTCGCGCGGGTGCGCTCCGAAACACAAATGGAACTGGCCAACCTCCGCGCGCGCCTGATCGTCATCGGGACGGTCACGTTCGCCGCGCTGGTGCTCGGCGGGTGGGTCTTCGTGGCCCGCGGGCTGGCCCCGCTGCACACCCTTTCGGACGCCGTGAGCCGCGTGTCGGAGCGGGACTTCCGGTTGCCCGTTGGGGCCGAGGGGTTGGGGCGCGAGCTGGCCCCGATCCACGCCCGCATCACCCAAACCCTCACCCTCCTCCAGCGCGCCTTCGCACGGGAGAAACAGGCCGTGGCCGACATCTCGCACGAGCTGCGCACCCCCATCGCGTCGCTCCTGGCCACGATCGACGTGGCCCTGCGCAAGCCCCGCACCCCGGAGCAGTACCGCACGGCCCTCGAAGAGTGCCGGCTGATCTCCAAACAGTTGGGCCAACTGGTCGAGCGGATCATGACCCTGGCGTCGCTCGACGCGGGCAACGACCACACGCACGTCGCCCGCACCGATGTGGGGGAGCTGGCCCTCGGGTGCGCGGCGGTGATCCGGCCCCTCGCGGCGGCCAACGGGCTCAGCCTCGCCCTCGACGTGCAAGAGGACGTGGTGGCCGATACCGACCCGGGCAAGCTCCGCGAGGTGCTGATGAACCTGCTGCACAACGCGGTGGAGTACAACCGGCCCGCCGGGACCATCGAGCTGACCGCGCGGCGCGCCGGGGGCGCCGCGGTGCTCGAGGTGCGCGACACCGGCATCGGCATGACCGCGGACGTGCGGGACCGCATCTTCGAGCGCTTCTACCGGGCCGACTCGTCGCGCCACGCGACCGGCGTTCACGCCGGGCTCGGGCTCGCGATCGTGCGGGAGTACGTGGCGCGCCTCAACGGGTCGATCGCGGTGGAGAGCGAGCCCGAGGTCGGGACCACGTTCCGGGTGGTGATCCCGGCGACCGTCGACCCCCTCTCGGCCGACAGCGTGAAGATTCGCGGCACCGTGCCCGCCGCGTCGTAGCGCCGCGGGCCGGTGGGGGAGTTCGCGCCACCCGCGAGTGGCGCCACGTCCGTTTTTGCCGGTGTTATACTTTTGGGAAGACAGCCCTCCGAACTCTCCCGCCGCGGTCGTCGCCACCCGCCTCAACCACCCTTTCCCTGGAGCACCCACCCCATGCGGCTCCGTGCGCTGCTGATCGCGGTTGCCACCGTCCTCGCGCCCGCCGGTTCGCGCGCCGACGGCCTGCCGCCCGCGTCCAAACCCATCGAGCAGGTCATCGACCAGCTCGTCGACGCCGCCCTCGCGGACGCCGGCATCACACCCGCCGAACCGACCGACGACGCCACCGTGATCCGCCGGCTCACGCTCGACCTCGTCGGGCGCATCCCGACCACGGGCGAGGTCGACGCCTACGCGGCGTCCACCGACCCCGACAAGCGCGCGAAGCTCGTGGACCGGCTGATCGCGTCCCCGGGGTTCGTCCGGTTCCAGGCCGCGCAGTTCGAGGTGATGCTGAACCCCGAGGGGGACCGCCGCGGTGGGGGTGCGTTCCGCGCCTACCTCACCGAAGCGCTCAAGGCGAACAAGTCCTGGGACAAGATCTTCCAGGACGTCATGCTGCCCAACGAAGCCGACCCGAAGCTGAAGGGCGCTGCGGAGTTTCTACGGGCGCGGGTCAACGACGCGGACCGGCTCACCGCCGACGTGAGCGTGAGCTTCTTCGGCGTGAACGTGAGCTGCGCGCAGTGCCACAACCACCCGCACGTCGAGGCGTGGACCCAGGACCACTTCTACGGCATGAAGGCGTTCCTCGCGCGCACCTTCGACAACGGCGGGTTCCTCGGCGAGCGCGGGTACGGGGTGGTCAAGTACAAGCCCACGAAGGGCGCCGAGCGCACCGCCAAGATGATGTTCCTCACCGGAACCACGATCGAAGACGCGGGCGCGAAGGAGCCGTCCGCTGCGGACGTGAAGAAGGAGAAAGAGGCGCTGGACAAGGCGAAGGCCGCGAAGGTCGCCCCGCCCGCGCCGAAGTTCAGCGCCCGGGCCAAGCTGGTCGAGGTGGCCCTGAAGGGCGAGAACGCGGACTTCTTCGCGCGGTCGCTGAGCAACCGGTTGTGGCACCGGTTCCTCGGCACCGGGCTCGTGTCGCCCCTCGATCAGATGCACAGCGAGAACCGGCCGAGCCACCCGCACCTGCTCGCGTGGCTGAGCCGCGACACGATCGCCCACAACTACGACATCAAGCGCCTGATCCGCGGCATCGTGCTGAGCAAGACGTACGCGCGGAGCAGCCGGTACGAGGCGTCCGAGAGCGCCCCCGCGGGCCGGACGTTCGCGGTCGCCAAGCTCAAGCCGATGACCCCGCAGCAGCTCGCCACGTCGCTCAAGATCGCGGCCACCGACCCGGCGACCTTCGAGGGGCTCAAGCCCGAAGAGTTCGAGAAGCGCATGGAGCAGATCGAAGCGTCGGCCCGGGGCTTCGCGGCCCAGATCGCACAGCCCACCGACAACTTCCAGATCGGCGTGGGCGAGGCGCTGCTCTTCAGCAACGGCGACCGGGTGATGCGGGAGTTCCTGACGGACGGCGGCGGCACGACCCTCGGCCGCGCGAAGGCGCTGAAGGGGGCGAACGAGGTCGCCGGGTTCCTGGTGAAGAGCGCTTACGGGCGCGCGCCGACCGGAGCCGAACAGAAGGCGCTCGTGGCGTACATCGAGAAGCGCCCGGGTCGCGAGGCCGAAGCGCACAAACAGATTCTCTGGGCGCTGGTGACCGCGCCGGAGTTCCGGTTTTCGTACTAACCGGCTGGGCGCGGCGCCGTGAGATGCTGGCGCCGGGCTCGGACCAAACTTGAGCGGTGGTTCCGAGACCTTCACGCTGCGGTGTTCCGCCGCGGCTGCGGTTGCTTGCGATTGCGTCCCCCGAGCCGTTGTTCTTTTCGCCGCAGGAGAGGGGTGACCGGCGGCACTGAATCAACCTGCGTCTGCCGCCGGTCACCCCTCCCTGCGGCGCGCGTGAACGGCCCGGGTCCACGATTGAAGTCGGTTCCACCGCTCTTGATACATCGTGCGCCAACAGGCGCGATCCGAAATCTGACCCGCCGGTCCTACAGCTTCACACGGAGTTCGGTCATGCCTCGTAACACCTTCTGCCGTTCTGCGGCTCACGCCCTCGACCGCCGGGCGTTTCTCGGCGGGACCGCTGCCGCCGGCGCGGCCCTCGCGGCGGACATGACGCAACTGAACGCGCTCGCCGCCGCCGACGTGAACAAGGCGCTCAAGAAGACGCAGAAGCGCGTCATCCTGCTGTGGCTCGCGGGCGGCGCATCGCAACTCGAAACGTGGGACCCGAAGCCGGGGGCGAGCACCGGCGGCCCGTTCCGCTCCATTCAGACCGACGTGCCGGGGCTGCGCATCTCGGAACTGATGCCGAAGATGGCCACCCGAATGAAAACGACGTGCGTCGTTCGCGGGTTGAACACGAAGAACGGCGACCACGGGTCCGCGGCGGTCACGATGATGAAGGGCCGCCGGGACGAGGCCGCCCTTCGATACCCGGACCTGGGCGCGGTCGTGGCCCGCGAGATGGGGCGGGTCGAAAGCAAGGTGCCGGACTACGTCACCTTCTACACGCAGACCGAGGGCCGCGGGATGGCCCCCGGCACCTCCGGGTTCCTCGGCGCCCGCTACGCGCCGATGGAGCTGACCACCAACAACTACCCGGAGTTCATCAAGAAGCTCGACGGCATCACGGACCTCGATCACCTCGAACGCGGCGCGCTGCGCGACCTGCTCGGCAAGCAGTTCGGGCAGGGGCGCAGCTCCGAGACGATGAGCAGCCAGAACGAGGCGTACCAGCGGGTCCGCGGGATCATGGCCAGCGAGAAGCTGTTCGACATCACCCAGGAGCCGCAGAAGGTGCGGGACCGGTACGGCCCCACGCAGTTCGCCGAGCAGGTGCTCATCGCCCGGCGGCTCGTGGAAGCCGGGGTGCCGTTCGTGCGGGTCGGCCGCGCCTGGTGGGACAGCCACGGGCAGAACTTCGAGACGCACCAGGAGATGGTGCCCGAACTCGACCACGTCATGGCCACCCTGATCGACGACCTGAGCGAGCGCGGGCTGCTCGACGACGTGATGGTCCTCACCCTGGCGGAGTTCGGGCGCACCCCGTCGATCAACGCGAGCCTGGGGCGCGACCACTTCGCGAGCGCCTGGAGCAGCACCATCACGGGGTGCGGCATCAAGCGCGGGTCGGTGTACGGAAAGACGGACGCGAAGGGCGCTTCGGTGACCGCCGAAGAGGTGGACGCGGGCAGCCTGTTCGCGACGATTTACTCCGCGCTCGGGCTGGACCCGGACAAGAACTACTATGTGGGTAGTCGCCCGGTCCCGCTGGTGAACCCGGGGATCCACGCGATCAAGTCCGTGCTTCAGTGAATGCTGGGAACGCGGTATGATGCCGGAGGCCCCACGGGAGGACGTGAGATGACCCACGAAGAGCACCGCGCAATCAACGAGGCCGCGTACCCGAAACTGAAGCCGGTTATTGACTCGAAGTACCCGCCGAAACAGTTCGTTGCGATTGCGGGCGGGCAGATTGTTGCCGACGATGCGGACATGTACCAGTTGCTCGGCAAAGTTCGTGCGCTGGGTTTGGACCCGGCGAACTCTTTGGTCGAGCGGGCGGGTGATGAAGAAATCCCCGAGTATCTTGAGATCCTGTGACGCGGAAGGTGGCGGTGGCTGAACAGCGCAACCCGTATCGTGGGCCGCGCCCGTGGCTCCGCCTCGGGTTCCGTGCGCCCGATCGAACGGTGATGCACCTCGACCTCGTCGCGGACACCGGGAGCCCGGCCGGGATCATCCTGCGTACCGATGTGATGAACGTCTTGCGGATCAGCGCGATCCGCAACCGCCGAAGTAACTTCGGTGAGCTCGAAGGCGGTTGGATTCAGTGGTTTAATCCCGACTTGGGAATTGTTGAACTGGTCCACGCATTCGGCAACGATAACGCCGCGGCGATGGCGGCGCGCTCGCATCCCGATTTTGTTGGGATCATCGGTCTTCCGCTCCTCCGTCTGGGCGAGTACGGCGGAAACGCCACCGATTTTTGGTTCCGATATCCACCCACCCCAGCGCCCACCTCGCAGCCATGAAAGCACCGAACCCGGACACGCTGAAGCAGGTCAAGGACTTCTCGCGCCCCGCGATCACGTTCGCGATCGCACGCGCCGAGGGGTCGGAGGTCGCCTACCTCGGCGGCTCCGACTTCAAGGTGTACCAGGCGGACTTCGCCGCGAAGAAGTTCGAGCCGAAGGAGCTGTACGCCCACGAGAGCTACGTCACGGGCGTGGCGCTCGCGGGCACGACGCTCGTCAGCGGGAGCTACGACGGCAAACTGACGTGGTTCGACACCACCGAAAACAAGCCCCTTCGCACCCACGACGCACACGCGAAGTGGATTCGCAAGGTGATCGCGTCCCCGGACGGGAAGTGGGTCGCGAGCGTCGCCGACGACATGGTTTGCAAGCTGTGGGATGTCAAAACCGGGCAGGTCGTTCACACGCTCAAAGGGCACAAGGAGAAGACCCCGAACGACTTCACCTCGATGCTCTACGCGGTGGCCTTCTCGGCGGACGGCGCACTCGTCGCCACGGGCGACAAGGTCGGGCACGTCGTCGTGTGGGACGTGAAGACCGGGAAGCAACTCGGCACCTGTGAAGCTCCCGTCATGTACACGTGGGACAAGGTTCAGCGCTTGCACTCGATCGGGGGCATTCGGTCGCTGGCGTTCTCACCCGATGGGAAGTTGCTGGCGGTGGGCGGCATGGGTAAGGTCGGCAACATCGACCACCTCGAAGGCAAGGCGCGCGTCGAGGTGTTCGACTGGAAGACCGGGAAGCAGGCCGCGGAGTTCCCCGGCGACAAGTTCTCCGGTCTCGTGAACCGGCTCGCGTGGGCGCCGGACGGTTCCTGGCTCGTCGGCGCCGGCGGCGCCGGGGAAGGGTTCCTGTGCTTCTACGACGTGGCCGCGAAAAAGACCCTGCGACAAGAGAAGGTGCCGATGCACGTTCACGATTTCGTGATTTCGGCCGCGGGCGACCTCATCACGAGCGCCGGCCACTACCGGATCACGATTCACCGCCTAGGGTAACGCAGAGTGCTTCCGGGCGCGGAACGGAAGGCAGCAAGCGAAATCTCTTCGCTTTGTTTTCTGCCTTCCGTCCGCGCTCCGCATTCCGTAGTCTGCATTCGGAAGCGTTGGGAAGCGTTCGGAAACACTCCGAATTACCCCAAGCGGTTCTTCACGAGGGTGATGCGGTTGCCGGTGGCGTTGTGCCGCACGTCGTCCATGAACGAGCGGATCAGGAGCAGCCCGCGCCCGCTGGGG
>DASWYH010001178.1:0-10349 GCA_036405095.1 Gemmata sp.
CGGAGTCGGTTGAGCGGTTCCCTTCGGCGGTTCGGCGGCTGTGTTCGGTCGCGTGGACTCGACCTTCGGCGGCTGAAGCGCCGGTCCGTTAACCGGAGCGCAGGGGTACACGTAAACCGGCTGGCAGTAAACCGGGGGCGGTGGGTAGTAGTACACCGGTGCCGGGTAAGAGTACACCGGGGCGAAGTACGAGCCGCCGGGGGGCGGCCAGCACGCCGAAGCCCAGTCGGGGACCAGTACGAGCGCGAAAAACACGGTCACGCACAGTTGACGCTTCATGGCGGAATCCTTTCCGGTGGCTATTCTCGCGTGACGCACGTTGTAACTTTTTCACTGGGTGCGATTCAACCCGACTTCAGTAGTTTCAAGTTCCCAGTGGTTAGTGGTCAGTGAGGCGAACAGACGGGAACCACGCACCGGGATCGGGATAGCACGCGGAACCGACTTCACGCCCTACTGACCACTTGAAACCACTGGGCTTATGAGGGGGAGTCATGCGGCGGTTCTGTGTTGCGGTCGCGGTGGTGGCGGTTCTTCCCGCTCTCGCCCTCGCGGAACCGCCGAACGTGAACGAGTTGCTCACCCAGCGCTACGAACTCGGCCAGCGCGTGAAGCGCTTCGAGCAAGAGTGGGAGAAGCAACCCGGCGCCGAACCCCGCACCCGCGCGCTGGGGCACCTCCAGAAGCTCACGCAACAGTTCTTCTCGTTTCAGTTCGGCGAAGCGGGGCGGTCGCTCGATCTGGCCGGGTTCGCGCTCACGTCCGAGAACGAACCCGCCACCTCGCGGCAGTGGGCGTGGAGCCTGTACGCGGCCCCCGAGCGCCGCGTCGTCGACGGCAAGGCGAAGGAGCTGACGGTCACGATCGCGCAGTTGTTCCCGGTGAAAGGCGAGCGCCCGAAGAACTTCGAGGTGCAGCTCTGGTTTACCGACAAGCAGATCACGACCATCAGGCCCGAAAAGTTCCCGCATTCGGTGAAGGTCCCAATCCCCCCGCTCGGCGAGTTCGAGGGGCTGGACCGAAAGCTCTACTTCATGGTCGAAAGCGGACAAGAGGTGCGCCGAACTGCGATCGGCGTTTCTCAAGTCGCCAACCTCGATGCACGCCGCACCGCGCTTGGGAAGGCCGCCGCCGGCTGGGAGACCAACGACACCATTGAGCGGGCAACGGTGCGCACTCGCAGCGAGTTGCTCACCGACCTCTGCGAAAAGGGGGTGCCGGAAACCGACCTCCCGGCAGCCGACTTGCTCAAGAACGCCGAAACGATGCTGGACGGGAAACCGTTCTTTACCGTCGCGAAGCCGGGCCAGTTTTGGCTCTCGGCCCCAATCGGCAACAAGAAATCGGTGCCGACTCGCGTGTTCATCCCGAGGGGGCTGGACCCGAAGAAGCCGGTGCCCGTAGTGGTGGCCCTTCACGGCGCCGGCGGGTCCGAGAACCTGTTTTTCGAGGGCTACGGCGCCGGGCACATTGTGACCGAGTGCCGTAAGCGAGGGTGGATGCTGGTCGCGACCCGGAGCGGGCTGAACTTCACGGGTGCGCCGCCGGTGGTCGCAGTGCTGGATCAACTCGCGAAACGCTACCCCGTTGATCCGAAGCGCACGTTTCTCGTCGGGCACTCGATGGGCGCGGTGCAGGCGGTCGCGTTGGCCCAGAAGCACCCGGAGCGGTTCGCGGGGATCGCGGTTCTGGGCGCGGGCGGCACCGTCAAGGAGCCGAAAGCGTTTGCCGAACTGCCGGTATTCGTGGGCGTAGGTGCCAGAGACTTCGCGCTGGGTAACGCCCGCGCGCTGAACAAGGCCCTCACGACCGGCGGCGCACGGAACGTCACCTACCAGGAATACGCGGACATCGAACACATGATTATTGTGCGCGAAGCCCTGCCGGACGTGTTCACCCTCTTCGACAAAAGAGCAAAGTGATCACCTTCAGTTGGGTTCAAGCAATTCGTGAGCGCCGGTACGGACCCGTTACCCGCCCGCGCCATCCGTTACTGAGGTGATGGATAATCTTCACTCTCTTCGCCGACGATTCGCCCGCGTGCCATCAAGCAAATCGATAGGCGACCGAATAGCTTTCGTCCATAAGAATAGATAAGCCGGCCAAAAATACACCGACAATACGAATGAAGACCGAAGTTATTGTTGATCCTCCTGTGCTCTTGGCACAATTGCGGCTAGCTATTTTATTCCTGTAGTCACAAGTTCGAGTGAGTCGGAAAGCAAAAAAGCCCACCCGCTCAGCGGGTGGGCTCCGAATCGCGTCAGCGGATGCGACCGGTCAGATGCGATCGAGCGAATCGAGCCAGTTGAGGAAGTCGGTAAACGTCTTCAGGTCGAAGTACTCTTTGCCCGACTCCTTCATCTCCCGGAAAATCACCGGGAAGCGTTTCTCAATCAGCAGGTTCTTCGACTCCACGATGGACTTCAAAAGCGGGTCTTTATCGCCGGCGGTGATGAAGAACGACAGCGGCAAGTTCGCAACGTTATCCTTCGGCGGGTTCCCCAGCGTCGCGCCCACGGTCGCGACCCCACGGAACACGTCGCGGGCATTGAAGCCGACGTAGAACGCCATCTCACCCCCGTTCGCCTGACCGTGCGCCACCACGCGGGTCTTGTCGATCGTGTACTGACCGATCACGGACTTCACGTCCTGAACCACAACCTCGGTTTCGGTCGGGCGCCAACCGGCTTCCGCGCTCGCCTTCGGCCCCATGATGATGAAGTGGTTGTCTTCGGCGAAGTCGCGGAACGTCTTCGCCATCTTCTCGCCGTCTTTGCCGCCCTGGCCCGCCGGGTGGAACCACACGATCAGACCGTGCGAAACGTTCGCGTCGTAGTTGTCCGGAACGAACACCCAGTATTCACGACCGAGCGCCTCGTTCGTGCGGGTCATGAACCCGGTTTCGACCTTGGGCTTGTCCTTCTTCTTGGGCTCTTCCTTTTTTTCGTCCTGGAGATCGGCGCGGATGTCGGCAAACGGCCCCTTGGCAGGCGGGAACGGATCTTTCGGGAACGGCCCCATCGGGTCTTTGGGTTTGGGCAGCCCTTCGAGCGCTTTGCCCGCACTGGATGGTAGCGGCAGCTTTTCGGGCACCTCGTCCGGAACGGCCGTGAGTTTCGCTGTGAGCACTTCGACCTTTCCGCCCTCCTTGCGTTTCACCTCGACCGTTACCTCCACACCGGGCGTCACCCGCTGCATGGCCTGGAGGAGCGCAGCGCGGTTCTGCACCGGCGCCGGCGCCCCCGGCCCGAACTTCATGATCCGGTCCCCGGCTTTGATGCCCGCGTCCGCAGCTGGGCTCTTCGGGTACACGAAACGGACCTCGACGCCCGGTCCCGGCTCATCGCGCATCGGCAGGACGCCAAAATACGCGTTGGCGTAAGCGGTCGCCGTACCGAGCAGTTTGATGTTCTTGAACTCGACCTCTTTCCCCTTCCGGGAGACCTTCAGGGAGAGCACGTCCCCTTCGTACATCGGCCCCATGATGTGCTGAAGAACCGAGTACGTGGGCACCTTCTGCCCGTTGATCTCGACGATCGTATCGCCCACCTGGACCCCCGCCCGTGCGGCAGCGGAATCGGGCTGAATGGACCCGATCACCGCGGGGTTGTACACGCCCGCGCCCTGGGGCGTGACGCCGAGCAGCCCGCGCCGCAGCACCTTCGCTTCTTTCATCCGCGGGAGCACTTTGAAGATGTCTTCGAGCGGCACCGCGAACCCGATCCCGCCGTCATAAACGTCCACCCCGGCGGTTTCGCCTTCGGCCCGGTTCGACGCCGGCACAACCACGCCGTACACGCGCCCGTCGATCGCGACGAGCGGACCACCGTAGTTCACGGGCGAGGTCTTCGCATCGGTCTGGATCGCCTTCCCCCAGATGCGGTTGGTGGCGCTGACGATACCGACGCTCATCGACGGCGGGTGATCCACGTTGCTGTCGAGCGCGCGCCCGAGCGACAGCCCCCACGCCCCAATTTCCACATCCTTTTTGGGGAGCGGTTCGGGAACCGTTAGCCCGGTCGGCCCCTTCTCGGTGGCCTTCGGGCGGAGGAGCGTGAGCATCCGGGTCTGGTCGGTGCAGACCTCTTCGTACACGAACCGCCCCTTCCCCGGGATGGAGACGGTGATGCTCGCGGGCTTGTTCGCGAAGTTGAAGCTGCTGGAAATGACGTATCCGTCGGCGGAGACGACCAGCCCCGTGGTCGGGCCGACCCCGCGCCGGATGCCGGGCGCCGGCGGCGCGCCGGGCGGTCCCTTCGGTGGCCCGCCCTTGATGAGCTCGGCCCCGCCGGCCGTTTCGATCTGCACGACGGCCGGGGCGACACGGGCCGACGCCGCTTTCATCGCCTTCTCGGTCGCCTCGTTGAGATCGGCCTTGGGCTGCGCCGCGACCGGTGCGGCAACCAGCGCGGCAACGATCAGCGCGCCCCAGAGGCGAGCGCTGTGGGGTGCAAAATGCGTCATCGGTGTGCTTCCCGTGCGGCCAGTATGAACCGAGTTGTGCGGCTGCTCGACGATCACTTTTTCCCACCGGGCGGGGGCGGAGGGGTCACTTTCGGCTTCGTCGGGTGCGTTCCGAGCGTTACCTCAATAGTCTGGAGCGCCTCGCCGCGCCGCACCTCCAGGCGCACCACGGAGCCGCTCCGCGTGTACTTCTTGACGAACTCGTCGAACGCCTTGATGCTTACAACCGGTTCCCCGTCGATGAAGCTGACGAGGTCGTCGGGCCGCAAGCCGGCCTTGTCCGCGGGCGACCCCGGAACCACGTCTTCGATGTAAGCGGGGGTGCGCTCCAGGACGTTTGGAACGAAGACGATCCCGTGGTAACCGCCGAGCCCGGCGATCTTGGTGTCGTGCTTCACCGGCTTGTACTTGCCCTCCATCGCGAGCTTCACGAAGTCGGGCATCGTCAGGGTGACGGTCTTCTCCTCCTCGACGTCCTTTCCGTCCTTGTCCTTGACGGTCACCCGGTCCTTGAACTCGACCTTCCCCCCGACCGGGATCGCGTAGTTCATCCAGGTTTCGGTGAGGCTGTTCTTGATCTCGCGGCCGATGATCCCGAGCAGTTCGCCCTTACGGGTCATCAGCGCGCCGCCGGCGGCGCCGGGGTTGTTGGTGATCGCGTCCACGATGTACACCTCGCCGGTGTACGGGAACTCGAAGATCCCGCGCCGCCCGGCCATCTTCGTGTACGCGGAGATCACCCCGCGCTGCACGCTCAGCGGTTCGTCGCGGAGCGCGATCTCGAACGTGTTACTCATCGCCAGGATCCAGTCGCCCGGCGCGGCCGGGCCGCGCTTTACGGCCGCGTCGTAGTCGAAGTGGTCGAGATCGAGCCCGTTCGGCTCCTCGATCTTCTTGCCCTCGACTTTGATCTTGAGCAGCGCCACATCAAGCAGCGGTTCGGTCACGAGCACCTGTGCCCGCATCCGCTGCCCGTCGTACAGGTGGACGACGAGTTCGGACGTGTCGAGAAGCTGGCTCGCCACGGTGAGAATGTGCCCCTCTTTGCTGATGAGGATCCCGGAGCCGTAGTTGTTGAGCCGCTGGAACCCGCCGGCCCCGAATAGCTTCACGAGCTTTTTGTTGGCGTCCTCGACCGTTTTCACGAACGGGTCGGCCGCGGGCGCGAGTGCCGGCGCAACGAGGACCGCGCCAACGGCGAGCAGAGCAGAGTACCGCGTGAGCATGGTGAGCCAGGGGTCAGGATTCGGGATTCGGGGTTCAGGGCGCACGGCGCACGGGGCCGGCATCACAACCCGGGTCGAGCGCCTCGCTCCTCCCAGGGTGCCTCCGGCCCCTGAATCCGGCTACTTGTTCAGGGTCCACTTCGCCGCTTCGAGCACCGCGTACCGCTTGTCGCCGGAGCGGACCTCAATGCGGTTCGGGAGCTTGCGCCCGTCCACGTCCTTGTAGCCCGAGAAGTACACCTCGCACGGGTCCGCTTCGAGCGGGTCCCGCGAGTCCTTCGCAACGAAGCACTCGAACCCGAGCAGCGTACTGTCCTTGAGGGAGAAGTACCACTTGCAGTTCACGGACCCGTGTTTGGTCAGGAGCACGGCCGCATCGACCCGCAGGGCGGCGAGCGACTTCGGCGCGCTGCCGTCCGTCGGGAACGGGTAGAACGGCTCGTTGCCGCCGTGGGCGAACTGGCCCTCGAACCCCTTCTCCCCGAGCGTCAGGAGCCGCCGGTAGTGGTACATCGCCATCATCAAGCCGCCGCTCCCGAGCGGCATCTTCTGTTGCACGATGTCCGTCTGGCGCAGGGGCTCAAGGGTGGTCTCGATGTTGAGCTTCATCGTGACCTTGGCACCATCCTTGTTCTCGGCCACTTCGACCTTCATCGGGCCTTCGCGGTCGGGCATTTTGAACGCGCCTTCGATCAGCCAGGTGCCCGCAACCGCCGAGAAGTCGCCGTGCTTCTTGAACGCCGCGAGCAGGTTGTCGCGCTCGAGCGCGTTGAAGTACCAGTTCGAGTAGCCCTTCTTCGCGATGTACATCCCGGCTACGGCGCCCGTGGCCTTGGGAGCCGGACGCGGCGGGGCCGGTTGGGGGGCGGGTTGCGGAGCGCCGCCGGGCTGCTCCTTTTCTTTGTCCATGTTCCCCATCAGGCGAACGAGGTACTCCTTCTGCTCGTTGTTGCGGAGCACCGTCAGCGGGACGCGCCACTCTTTCGGGTAGATGCCGAGAACATTCTTATATGCGTTAACACTTGTGATCGGGCGATCGAACCCGAAGTTCAGGAGCTGGTCGCCGTTTTCGATCCCCCGGCGGGCGGCGTCGCTCTCGTCGAGGATCTGCTTCACGACCATCTTCTGCACGCTCGCGTCCTGTTCCGCGGAGCCGATCGCGGCGCCGAGCGTGGCGTGGTCGGAATCGATACCGGCCCGCAGGTGCCCCATGAAGTTCTTGATCTGGTTGATCGAGATCGCGTACCCGACGCCGGAGTTCACCCGGCCGCGCTTCTCGAACGACCCGCGGCCGTTGATCCCGATCAGGTCGCCGTTCATGTTGAAGAGCGGCCCCCCGGAGTTGCCCGGGTTGATCGAGGTCTCGATCTGAATACAGTCCGTATACTCCAGCAGCCCTTTCCCTTCCGGCGGCTGGTAGCGGCTCACCCCGCTCACGAGGCCGTATGTCACGGTGGGCGTGAAGTCCATCGCGAGCGAGAACGGGTTGCCCATCGCGAGGGACCAGTCACCGGCGCGGACCTTGTCGCTGTCGCCGAGCTTCACGAACGGGAACGGTTTGCCCTTCTCCCTGGGCAGCATCTTGATGAGGGCCACGTCGCCGACCTTGTCGATGCCGCACACCACCGCGTCGTAGAGCGCGCCGTCCGCGAGGCCGGCTTTCGGCAGCGGGCCGGTGGCCTGAACGACGTGGAAGTTGGTCAGCGCGTACCCGTCGGCGTCGATGAGCACCCCCGACCCGCACCCGGTGCCGTCGGGCATGCACACCGCCACGACCGCCGGGTGAACCTTCTTGATGGCCGCGATGCGCTCTTTCTGCGCGTCGATAACGGCCTTATCCACCTCGACGGGCGCCGCCGGCGCGGCCGACACACAGAGCACCGCCCCGGCGAGAGCGGTCAGGAGTGCGAAAAGGAGTCGGGTCATAGTGCGGCCCCACAGGTGGCTTCTCGGCACAGGCATTCCCGTCTGTGCAACGCGGAAAGTCAGAGCGGCACAGGCGGGAACGCGCGTGCCACAAAATCAGGACGGCGCTACTTCTGCACTCGGGCATCTGCGAGCGTGACGTAGTTGCCGTTCAACGGCGTATCGGTCTCGACAATGATCCGTAACTGTTTGACGCCCTTGACCGCCAAAACCAACCCTTTCGCCTTCTCTTTTCGTTTCAAGACCCCGGAAAAGAGAACCTGGCCGTCGGCTTCGATTGTCAGCCGGGCGGAACTGGTCGCATTGGCCCCGTTCTCGTCGATGCCCGCGGTCGCCTTGAACTGCGAGAAATCGCCGCCCAGATTGAAGGTCGCGACCGTGTCCGGGGCGATCGTCACCCCTTTGGGGAAGACCTGCCCGTCGAGTTTGATTTGCTCGTTCGAGAACGACTGGTCCTTGATGTACGGGGCCGGTTGGTTCAGACGCTTTTCTTCGGCCGGAACCTCGGGCACGTCCAGTTGGGGGGAGAGGTCCGAGAGGTAGGCCACGTTCCCGAGCGCGTAATCGAGTTTCACCAGCGACGCCGTGGAGGTGTACACGACCTTGACGCCCGAAACGGTCGTAACCGTGACACCATTGGGCGCGAACGCGATCGCGTGTGCGGTCAGCGAGTTCCCGAACACATCGGTGACCTTGCACAGCGTCGCCGGGACCGAGGCGGGTTGCGGTTGGTGGAACACCAAGCCGCCGGCGTTTCGGAGCGAGAGGTCGTCCTTTTCACCCGCCTCCTTCTCGAAGGTCACGAACGGGCGCCCCTTCTCATCCGCGCCGCCCCCCAGCACCGTTCCCGGGATGAACGTGAACCCGTTCTCCTCGGGGACCACATAGAGGTCGCGCTTGCCGCGCCGTGCGAGCATCTGCTTCCAGTTGTCGCGAACCTTCGCGTCGTCGGCCCGCTTCATCGCGGAGAACACGGCCGACATCGGGATGTCGAGTTTCGGCACCGCCGCGCCCTTGGGACCGGGGAACAGTTCGGCCACGATCTGTTTGCCTTTGAGAGCGAACGCCGACACCCGGAACGTCGAACCGTCGGTCAGTTCCAGCTCCGAGAACGTCGACACATCTTTCGGGAGGGGAGCGACCTCGTTACCGAAGGTGATGCCGACCAGGTCCCGGGTGGGCATCTGGGCTTTGTTGCTCCCGACCGCGATGGTGACACTGTCCGCGTCCACGGCGACCAGTTCGCCGGTGATCTTCTTGCCGGCGGAGGTGGTCACGTCGTCGGCCGAGGCGTCACGGCCGCAATACCCGAGGCCCAAAAGGCCGAAGACGAAGGCGGCAACGTGGGTTGTGGTGCGCACGGTGATTTGCTCCTCACGCCGAGTTCTGAGATGAGCTGGGGTTCTGATCGGCGCGTTTCGTCGCACCGAGAACGGAAGAGGCGGTGGTCGCATTATCGCGGCCACCGCCCGGTTTGCCAAGTTTATCTCGTAACAGAACTCACTTCTTGTAGCCGTGGATCTTGTCCAGCGACTCGAAGTAGTTCTTGATCATCGGCTCGAACTTCGCGGGCAGGTCGCGGGTGATCTCGTTGACGACCTTGGCGCGCTTCTCGGCCGGCAGGCTCCCCCACTGTTCGGCGATCTTGCGCAGGTCCTGGTCGTTGACCTTGCCCTTGCCGCTGCCGCCCATGATGGTGCTGTCGGGGGCGTTCTGGTTCGGGTTCAGGTTGTTGCCGCTGCCCGGCTTGCTGCCCGGCTTGTCGCCGCCGCCGGGGCAGTTGCCGCCCTTGCACTGGCCGTCGCCCTTGGCCTTCGCTTCGAGCTCCTTGATGATCTCGTCGAGGCGGAACACGATCTTCTTCTGGATGTCCTGGGTCTTCTCGCCGCCGCGGGCCAGGTCGAGCCGGCGCCCGCTGTTGTCCATCAGGCGCTCGATGTTCGAGAGGTCCTTCGGATCGCTGGCCCAGTTCTGCATCTCGAAGAACATCAGGGTGGCGACCATTTTGTAGCGGTCCGGCGCGTCGGCCACGTCGTCGAGGAGGCGAACGATCGCGGTGATGGCCTGTTCCTTGTCGCCGGTCTTCATCGCGGTCGCGTGGTGCGACACGGCCTTGAAGAAGTAAAAGCTGGCCGGGTCCACCGCGACTTCCGGGTTCACGGTCCTGAGCGCGTCGATGGCCTCTTCGTACACCTTCTTGCTGGCCGCGGCCTTCGCGAACGCCAGCGAGACGTTGGCGCGGAAGAAGGCGTCCTGCTTTTCGTCCTTCAGGATCGCGGGCACCTCGGCCGGCGCCATCGCTTCGGGCTTGCGCACGTCGGCGAGGAGCTTCTGGACGTCCGGGTTGCCGAGCGCGAGCGAATCGGCGGTGCGATCGAGAACGGTCCGCCGGTCGTTGGCCCAGATCGCGCTGAACGCCTTCTCGTCGAACTTGCCGGCGGCCTTGAGCCACGCTTCGGCCTTGGCCTTGGCGGCCTCCGGGGTGGCCGCTTTGAGGGTGCTGAACCCGAAGGTCGGCTTCGACGGTTCGGTGGCGAGCGCGGGGGCGGCGGTCAGGGTCAGGCCCGCCGAGACGGCGGCAGCCGCAAACAACTTGCGAATCTTCACGGCATGGCTCCTGAGAAATTGGTGATCGGTCCGGAGAGTTCGATGTTGGAAGCCGCGTGACAAAGGGAAGTATCGAAGCCCTTAATGTTCACCCACGGCACACACATTCGCAGCATACCTTGA
>DASWYH010001179.1:0-3891 GCA_036405095.1 Gemmata sp.
AAGGCGCGCGCCGGTCGGCCGGCGGAACCGACAACATCACATCAATTGGTCATTGGTCGGGGTGGTCACTGGGCCGATCAGACGAAGAGCAAGCACCGGGATCGGAAGGGCACATTGAACCGGCTTCGCTCCCGAATGACCAATGACCAACCCGACCACTACTGAAATCCCGAGTCCTACTTCCATTTGTTCTGGCGGTCGAGTTCCTTGAGGAAGTCGAGCGCCTCATCGACCGTGCCGACCCGCGCCCCGGGCACCCGGCCCCTGGTGTCGAGTTCCCGGAGCAACATCAGGTCCTCGAAGTCCTCGGACTCTTCCAACTTCTTCCGCGCCCGGTGCCCGAGGGTCCCGGCTTTGTACTCGAGCGCGAGCATGTGGTTCGCGATCAGGAACGCGGTGCGCGGGGTGATGAGGCCGTCGAGCGCCTGCACCCCGGCCGCCACGTGGTCGTAGGGGTCGATGCCTTTTCCCACGTCGTGCAGCAGCGCCGCTTGCAGGAACTCCTCGTCCCACGGGCGCTCGGCGCGGGCCAGCTCGAACACCTGGAGCAAGTGGAACAGCACGTCCCCCTCGGGGTGGTGCTTCGCGCTCTGCTTCACGCTCTCCAGGGGCAGCAGCAGCAGCCGGAACAGTTGGTACGGGTCGGCGCCCTGGTCCTGCTCGGCGAGCGCGTCCTCGACGACCACCTCCGGGTGCTCGCGGGCGATCAGCTCCTCGAGTTCGCGGGTGCTGGCGCGCTCGATCGGCTTCCCGGTGATGCTCGACTTGAAGACGTAGTGCGCCTTGTCTTCGGCGTAAACGGTCAGCTCGAAGTTGAACGTGTCGAACACGTGAACGTGCGTGAACACGCGGGTTTCGCCGTGCTTGGTCACCTGCTTCCGCTCCACGTCGTACTGGAGCCCCTCCTCTTCGAGGGCCGCCGTGACGGGCTCCAGGTGGTCGCTGAAGAGGTGCAGGTCGATGTCGGACCCTTTGCGGGTGTGCCCCGTCATCACGCTCCCGATCAGGCGCGGGCGGAACCGGCACAGCACCCGCATCAGCCGGAGGGCGTGGAGCCGCATGTCGCGCAGGTTGGCGGTGCGGGCCTCGCCCTCGTGGACCCGGGCGAACGCCTGGATCTGGTCGCGCACCTCCGCGTTGCTCGGGAGGTCGCTGGGCTTGACGGTGCCCCGGCAGAGCCGTTTCGCGGCCTTGCGCTTGGCGGTGAAGTACTCGGATTCGGCGCGCTCGTACATGAGCCTTGCGGCTTCGAACGCGATGGCGTGACGCAACTTGGCGTCTGACATGCGGTGAGGGCAGCGGTTGATTTTTAACGAGCCTGTCCAGTGCCGCCGCGAGGCTCGTGGTAGAAGAATAGCAGAGGTGCCCCGCGGAAGCAACCGGGCGCCCGCGATCCGTCGTACCGGGTACAGTGGTCCGTGTTCAGTAGTCAGTGTTCAGTGCTCCGTGCGGAGTGGAGCCGGTTCCGTGTGCCCTTCGAACCTCGGTCGGGGGGTACGCAGCCGGTGTGCCCGTGCCGGGCGTCGCACACCGGCGGGAGCCCTGTGCGGCGGAGGCGGGGCGCGGACCGCGGAGCCGCGCCCCGCTGCGTAACTCTTAACTGACGTGTGCCCCGCCGCCGGGACCGGACCCGGTTCAGAAGGGCGCCCTTTACGCGGGGCGCTCGGCGAGCAGCAGCCACCCGTACGCGCGGACCGTGCGGGGCCAACCCGCCGGCGCCCCCGCGGCCGTGAGCGCGAGGCTGTCGCGGGGGCGGAACCCGGCCCCCCGGAGCGCCGCCACCGCTTCCCGGTGCGTGAAGTGGTGGAGCGTGAGCGGCGCGCCCCCGTAGGCCTGCGGCATCGCGAGGTCGCCGGCGGTGGGGCGCGCGAACAGCGTGCGCACGAACTGCCCACACGCGCGCCCCAGCCCGAGCCCGCGGAAGAACCGGTTGTGGGCGTGGAGGACGAACGTGCCCCCCGGTTTCAGCAGCCGGAGCGCGTTCGCGAGCACCCTGGCGCGGTTCTCGGCACCGCGCACCATACCCAGCGTGCTGAACAGACACGCGGCGAAATCGAACGAGCCCTCCGGCAGCGCGGAAAGGTCCACGAGGTTCGCGTTAACGAACGTAGCCGAACCCCGTTCCCGTTCCTGGCGGGGCGCTGAGGCGAGGGCGAGGCTCTTCTCCCGTGCGCGAGCGAGCATCTCCTCGGACAGGTCCACCCCCACGCACTCGAAGCCCTTTTGTGCGAAGTGGAGGCACAGCCGCCCGGTGCCGCAGCCCAGGTCCAGGAGCCGCCCGGGGGCCGCGAAGTTCCGCTCGCAGTACGCCACGTCCGCCCCCGCGAGCGGCGACGCCTGGATCTGGTCGTCGTAGGTGGCGACCATGTCGGCCGCGTGGAGGTAGTCCCAGAGCCCGCGATCGACGCCGGGCGGCAGTTGCCAGTCGGGAATCATGTGTTCGGTGGTGGTCGGTGGTAAGGGATCAGTGGTAACATCTGCTTCACCCCCTCCCGTGTCCACCGGCGGCCGAGCACCATGCACACCACCGACGTCCGCATCCGCGACGTGTATTTCGAGTACGAGGACTTCCGCTACCGCTCGCCGATCAAGTTCGGCGGCGTCGCCCTCGACCGGGTCACCCTGCTCAACGTGCGGCTCGCGGTCGAAAACGCGGCCGGGAAGAGCGCGACCGGGTTCGGGTCGATGCCACTGGGCAACGTGTGGGCGTACCCGTCGCGGGTGCTCACCTACGACCAGACGCTCGGCGCCATGCGGTTCCTCGCGTCGCGGGTCGCCGACGGGTACCGGCTGTGCGGGCTGAGCGGGCACCCCATCGACATCACGCACCGGCTGGAACCGGAGCTGCTGCTCGCGGCGGACGACTTCACCGCCCTCCACCGGCTGACCGATCCGGTCCCGAAGCTCGCGGTGCTGGTGGTGGCCTCGGCGTTCGACGCGGCCCTGCACGACGCCTACGGGAAGCTGTACGGCCTCAACTGCTTCCACACGTACACGCGCGCGTTCCTGCCCGAGGACCTGAGCTGCTACCTCGGCGCCGAGTTCGACGGGCTGCACCTCGACGACTTCATCACCCACGAGCCGAAGCCCGCGATGCCGCTGTACCACCTCGTCGGGGCGCTCGACCCCGTCACCCCGGCGGACGTGACCGCGCCTGTTGGCGACGGGCTCCCCGAGCACCTCGCGGCGTGGATCGCGCGGGACGGGCTCACGCACCTCAAGATCAAGTTGAACGGCGACGACCTCGCGTGGGACGTGGACCGGTGCGTGCGCATCGACGCCGTCGCGGAAGAGGCGCAGCGGGCGCGCGGCGCCCGAACGTGGTGGTACTCGCTCGACTTCAACGAGCGGTGCCAGAGCGTCGCGTACCTGATCGCATTCTTGGAGGAGCTGCGGCGCCGCGCCCCGGCCGGCTACGACCGGGTGCAGTACGTCGAGCAGCCGACCGCGCGGGACCTCAAGGCGCACCCCGAGAACAAGATGCACGCCGCCGCGCGCCTGAAGCCCGTGGTGATCGACGAATCGCTGCTCGACCTCGAATCGCTGAAGCTGGCGATGGAGATGGGCTACACCGGGGTCGCGTTCAAGGCTTGTAAGGGACAAACGCAAACGCTCCTGCTCGCCGCCGCGGCACAGAAGTACGGGCTGTTCCGGTGCGTGCAGGACTTGACGTGCGTGGGCGCCTCGCTGATCCACTCCGCGGCCCTCGCGGCGCACATCCCGGGCGTGGCCGCGATCGAGTCGAACGGGCGCCAGTACTGCCCGGCGGCCAACGCGGCCTGGGACGCGCAGTTCCCGGGCGTGTTCACCGTGACCGACGGCACCGTGAACACCGCGCTGCTGAACGGCCCGGGGCTCGGGGCCGTGTGACACCGAATCGGATTGGTGAAT
>DASWYH010001180.1:0-2524 GCA_036405095.1 Gemmata sp.
CTTCTCAACGCGGTTTTCGACGATGACCTCATCGCCCAGTTCCCGGTGCCCGGTGATCTGTCCAACTGCCGGGTCGATTACCCGTTGGTGCTTGCCGACGCCTGCCTGATCCACTGGCTCCGGATGGGGACCCCGCCCGCCCGGTGGGCGGCCTTCCTTGCCGGCCGGCTCCGGCGGAAGCTCACGTCCGCCCACCTGTGCGGGACGTACCGGGCCTACAGTCGGATAGTGGGGGCGACCTTTGCCGCGGATCGGGAAGCGTTCGCCGCAGCGGTCGGCGAGGCGGAGCGGCTGTACGCCACGCGCTGGCGCGTGAGCTACGCGGTGCCGGAAGGCGGGAGGATCATGAACCCGAAGGCGCGTGGGCGCGACTTCCGGCTGGCCGCCTTGCTGGAGTTCGCCCGCCGGGCGCAACCGGAATGGGCCTCGGCGTGTGACTCGTCATCGCACCGCTGGCGGGCAGGGCCGTAGTCCTTGCGGAACTCGTGGTCGCGGTTGCGGTTCAAAACCACAGGGGAGCACAGATGCAGGCTGATGGGTAGCCCCTATAGAGCGTGCGGCACCTCGTGTGGCAAGTTCAGCCCGTCCGGCCACGGGACGGATCGTTCCGGTGCGTGGTCGAACTCGCAGAGATTGGACCCGATGTCCTCGACCCCGGCCACTCGGGCTGCCGTGAGTTCGTAGCCCGACTCACAGGCGACGCCACCTGCTGGCGGGGAATAACCCCGGAACCGATGGTACGGCGGCGACTCCAGATACGCCACTCGTAGCCGCCCAGGTGACGCGACCTCCCACGCGCACTTGGTGAATGCGGAGGTGGTCTGTCCGTTCCGTAGATCAGATCACCCGACCTCTGCTCGTGAAGCGGTACAAGTCGTGGGAGACGGAGTGGTCTGTCCGTTCCGTAGATCAGACCACCCGACCCGTCTGCGTGCGACTAGAGGAACCGAAGGCTGGAGCAGTTGCCCGGGGGCGCCCGCCACGTCTCGGCCACTGCTAGCACCTGCCGGTCCTTGTCAGCCGTCGACATTCGAGCGTCACCTGCAACAGACCGCGCACCGGTCGCGACCGGTGCTGGAAACAATCTATGTGCCGGGGGCCGGTTCCGCCCCGGCGGGCACCAGCCGAGCCGTCGGCCAATCGACCGCGAACCACGTCGAGATGTCGTCGGGCGCGTCCGGCCCCCAGGCGCACAGGAAGTGCCCCTGACTGCCCGGGACCGCCCGGACTGTGACCGCGAAGCCGTCCCGCCGGTACGCGGTGGCGGTCTCGTAATCGGGCAGCCCGACCGTGACCCGTGTGTGTCCGTCCGTCCACGTCTGGGCGTCGAGGTTCTCGCCGGTCTCCGGCCCCACGTCGGTCCAACCGGCCGCGCCCGTCCACAGGCACGTGAGGACGAATGACAGAGCCGGGTTGGCACCCCTGACTCGCCAGACGGCGGCCCGCGCCCCGCCCACCGTCATACCCGGCGGGAGGTCGGCGGGCGCGGCGGTCAGCAGCACCTCCAGCCGGGCCGGGTTCGTCCACAGCGCGACCGAGTGGTCGCTGGCGGTGAAGGTGGCCGCCGGGGGGACCGGCCGCCCCGCGATCTCCAGTCCCAGAACTAGACGGCCCAACGGCGTTGAGAACGTCGGCGGGACCGCTTCCGGGTCACGCGCGGGGTTGGTGAGGCGAAAAAGTTCCGGAACATCCGCCATCCGACGCGCCTCTGCTTGCAGAACAACACGCCCACGGCCGCGCGCCTCGCGACACGGGCTACGAATCGCGGACTTTACAGCGGTCGGGCGCAGCCCCCGGTTCGGCGCTCTTGAGCGCCCGCACGTGGGCGATGGTGAACCCGAGGACCACCGCCACGACCACCAGCAGCGCGACCGGGGCCAGCAACCCCAGCCAGAAGCTGACAGCCATCGCCCGCTTGCTGTCCGGCCAGCGCGACTCGATCCGGTCCCGCACGGCGGAGACGCCGAAAAGAGAACAGGATAACGGGCATGGCCGCCAAGCAGAACGCAACGAATGCGGCCACATGCAGGCCGGTCGCCACGCGGGTCAAAAGCTGCCGCACCTGCGACGCCCTCCAGTTGTCAAACAAGAACTCACCGGCCCGGCCGCGACACCAACCACGACAGCGACAAACCGGCGGGCACCGGGAATCAGGTTACGTGGCCGGACCCGGTCACGCGCCGGGCTCGCCCCGCAGATAAGCCGCCAAACCCGACTCGTCGGCAAGTGGCACCACCTGACTGGAGTTCCAGTCCGCTACAAGCAATTGGTCGGCGCGGGGCAGGGACCGGAGCAGCGTACACCACAGCTCGACTCGCTCGGCGGTGACGCCATCGAGCGACAGCCAGACCGGACCAACCAAACCGCCCGCGCCGACGCTCGCGAACACCGCCTGACCGTCGCCGAACCCCCAACCGACAACAGACGAGCACGGCTCGCGGTATGAACTGTACCCGGTCAGCACCTGGCTGAACCGGGCGACCAGCGGCTCAAGGGCCAATTCCCAATCTGCCAAGGTTGTTCC
>DASWYH010001181.1:0-3055 GCA_036405095.1 Gemmata sp.
ACGCAGGCGCTTGCGCACGTCGGCCAGCAGCGACAGGAACCGCTCGTCGGCAGTGCCGCCGTAGAGTTCCTCGAACTTCTCAGCCGAAAGGCCGTCGCGCAGCCCATTCATCGGCGGCAGGTATTCGGTCGCGGTGAACGACTTGACGGCGTCGTGCAACAGGTCCGGGTCCTGGAACGCGGCGCGCGCGTAGGTGATGCCCGCGAGTTCGGCCGCCAGGGCCGGGACGCACAGGTTCGCCGGCCTGTGCAACTCGAACAGCGACCGCCCGACCGCGACGCCCTCCGCGCCCTCGGGGACCAGTTCGCCGACCGCGCACCCGAGGAAGAACCGGCGGCACAGGTCGCGCCGGCCCGCGAGCGTCGGGTTCCCGAGTGCGGCGAGCCGCTCCTTGCGCTCGGCGGGCGTTTCGAGCCCCTGCACCGCGCTCCAGGTCGTGGCGTCGTCGGCCAGCGCCCCGGTGTCGTCCAGCGCGACCCCCAGCCCGATGAGGAACGCGGGGACCATGTCGGGGCTCGGCGAGCGCACCGCTGTTTCGCCGGCGGCCTTGATGTACGCGGCGGTGAGTTCGTCGCCCGTCAGCCGCTTGTCGCCGAGGGCGGCGTTCTGCTTCGCGCGGGCGCGGACCGCGGCGAGAACCTCCCGAATGCGCACGTCGCGCACGGCGCTCACCACCGGCCGGCGCTCCGGCCCCTTGGGCGCCGGCCCTGGGTCCTTCGCGATATCGCGGTCGAGGTCGTTGAGGTACACGATCGCCAGCGAGTCGCCCGGTGCGGCTTTGAGGAGCGCCTTGTACACCCGCGTCATCCGCGCGCGGTTGAACACCGCGACCGAGTTCATGGTGATATCGGGTTCGCGGCGCCGCTCGTCGGCCCAGAGGTTGAGCACCAGCGCGTTGAGCGGGTCGAGGCGGATGACCGCGCCCTCGCGCAGCGCGTACCCGTTCCCGAGTTGCGAGCGGAGCGCGGACCCGGGGTCGGGGGAGCCCACCCCTCCGAGCGCTTGTGCCAGGAAGTGGACCAGCACCTCCGTGCGCTCGATTTCGCTCTTCGGGGTCCACTCGCGGAGCAGGATGTGGCGCCCCGCGAGGCCGCGCCCTGCACCGAACGCCGGGTCCACCTTCGGGTCGATCTTGCGGCTCGAGTAGCCGACCACGAGCGTGCCCTCCTTCGCCTTCACCGCTTTTTCCAGGCCCCTGAGGAGATCGGATGTGTTCTGCGCCACCGGGTCGGACTTCCAGGTGCCGAACCCGGAGAACGTGAGCTTCACCCCCGACGCCTTCTCGATCACCTCGGCAGCCCCGTCGAAGCGTTTGCGCAGTTCGGCTTGCCACGCTTTGTCCGCGCGTGGGTCGGTGTCGTCGACGAGCAGCGCCACCGGCACCTTTACGGGCGGGTCGCGCGGGGCCGGGTTCACTTCGGCCCGGGTGTCGCGCTCCAGAGGTTCGCCCGGGAGTTCCAGCCCTTCGAGCCGGACCCCGGCGGCCTCGTCGGGGAGGAAGACGTAGGCGTTGTACATGTCGAGCCGGAGCTTGGTTTCGTGGCCCTTCGCCGTGAACGTGATGTCCGCGGGGCCGCCGACGAACACCGGGATGACGTGGTTCGAGGGCAGTTTGTGCTCGCGGGCCTTCGCTTCCGGTTCCGCGATCTTGAACGCCATGGTGCCATCGGTGTAGTTACCGATCACGACCACCGCCGCTTGCCCTTGGGCCGGGGCCGCACACAGCACGAAAAGAAGCGCGAGCACTCGTAATCGCATAACGGCTCCGGTGTGGCACTGGCGCGTTCAAGAGCGGGGCTCGTATCGCCCCGCCCGCCCGCCCCTTTCCTCAGAAGCGGAAGAGGAGTCCTTCCGGGCTCTGGTGTGGCACGGGCGTTCCAATGATAGCACCGGACGGGCACCGAATAGAACCCGCCTTTCGCTGCGGCCCCCCCCTCGCTATATTCCGACGACGCCCGAACCGCGGCCCCTGAAGCGCGGGGGCCGGTGGTGGCACGGATGCCGGGATGCTGTTTCATTCGCAAGCCTACCTCGTGTTCTTGCTCGCGGTGCTGGTCGCGTACTGGGCGCTGCCGTGGCACCGCGCGCGGGTGTACCTCCTTGTCGGGGCGAGTTTCGCCTTCTATGCGTTCTGGAGCGAGTGGCTCGCGCTGCTCGTCACCGGCACCACCGTTATGGACTACCTGCTCGCGCGGGCGATGGACGCGAGCCGCCGGCACCGGGTGCGCCAGGTGCTCCTGTGTACCAGCCTGACGGTCAACCTCGGCCTGCTGTGCTACTTCAAGTACGTGAACTTCTTCCTGGACGCGCTGCGCGAGTCGCTCGCGCTCGTCGGGGGGAGCGCGTCGTTCCCCTACTTGTCTGTAGTGGTCCCGTTCGGCATCTCGTTCTACACGTTTGAAGCGATCAGCTACGCGGTGGACGTGTACCGGCGGAAGATTCCGGCCGAGAAGAGCCTGCCGAACTTCCTGTTGTTCATCCTGTTCTTCCCGCACCTCGTCGCCGGGCCGATCGTGCGGGCCCCGGACTTCTTGCCCCAGGTGCGGCGCGAGAAGCGGTTCAGTTGGCTGCGCGTGCAGGTCGGGGTCGAGTTCCTGTTGTTGGGGCTGTTCAAGAAGCTCGTGATCGCCGACGCGATGGCGATCTACAGCGACCCCATCATCAGCCCCGACAGCGATCCGGCGAAGCTGCGCACCTCCGCGGCGTGGCTCGGGGTAGTGGCGTTCACGGTGCGCGTGTACTGCGACTTCTCGGGCTACTCGGACATGGCGCTCGGGTCGGCGCTGCTGCTCGGCTACCGGCTCACCCCCAACTTCCTGACCCCGTTCCTGTCGCTCAACATCGGCGAGTTCTGGCGCCGCTGGCACGTGAGCCTGGGAACGTGGCTCCGCGACTACGTGTTCATCCCGCTGGGCGGCAGCCGCGGGTCGAAGCTGTTCGTGGCGCGGAACCTCCTCATCACCTTCTTCCTGTGCGGGCTGTGGCACGGGGCCGCGTGGTCGTGGGTGCTGTGGGGCACGCTGAACGGGGCGCTGCTGGTCGGGCACTCGTGGTT
>DASWYH010001182.1:0-2731 GCA_036405095.1 Gemmata sp.
CCCGGGCGCGGCCCGGCGGCTCGTCGCGGTCACCGGGGACGGGATCTCGATCAACGCGCTGTTCCGGGACGGCGAGTTCGCGTGGCCGGTGCGGGCGCTGCCGATCCCGCTCGTGCTGTTCACCCACGCCGACCCGTTCGATTGGGACGAACCGGGCGGCCCCGCGCCCCCGCCCGCGCGGCCCGGCGCGGTGAAGAACAGCACCGAGGACATCCTGCTCTTCACGCTCCTCACGCGCACCGTCGCGCGGGGCGCCTACCCCGACGGGGCCGACCGCGTCGCGGACGGGGCGGACCAGCTCGCGGACCGGTTCCGCGGGCTCGCCCCGGCGCTCTTCGACCCGTCCGGGAACCGCATCAGCGGCTCGGGCGAGCACGTCGTGGTGCTGCGCCCGACGCCCCGCATCGAGGGCGTGGTGACGCTCCCGGACGCCGAACTGGAGGTGTGGACCCGGAAGCCCGGGACGGGCTGGGACCGGGTCCGCAGGCGCCCCATCGTGCAAACCGCCCGGCCCAACGACGGGGGGGGCAACGAATGAGCTCCCCTCTCAACCCCGCCCTGGTGAGCGACGCCCCCCGGTTCTCGTTCTGGCGCTACGCCGCCCGGCTCGTGCCCCTCGCGGTGCTGTGGGCCGTGCTGGTCGGGCTGCTGGGGTGGCTGCTCGCCACGCGCGCCAACTGGGGCGAGGAGTCCGACCGCGCGGACGTGCGCGAGTGGATCGACAACACCCGGGTGTTCCGCAAGACGCTCTCGGAGCTGGTGCGCGAGTACGTCGATCTGCTGTGCGAACCGGACCTCCCGAACCGCACCGACCGCATCCACAACAAGCGCGCCGAGATCCGGCAGCACCTCGAAGCGATGGTCGAGCCGACCCGCATGTACTCCGGGCAGCTCCCGCTGTTCCCCAACGTGTACGCGCTGGAAATCGAGTTCTCCGGGGTGAGCGACACCGACGGGCGCCCGGCGCAGCCCCTCGAATGGGTCTCGCCCAAGCCCCGGCCCGGCGGGTCCGCGAAGGCCCAGCTCCGCGCCCTCGAACTGGAGCCGCCCCTCTACCGCCCGGGCGCCCGCGCGACCGTGCGGTGCGTGTACCAGCTGCACTCGTTCAACCGGATGCAGAGGCAACAAGACGAGTACCGGCTCTGGCAAACGATCGCCACCGTGGTCCTCGTCCCCACGACGCTGCTGGCGGTGTTCATCGTGGTCCGGGCGGTCCGCCGGGAGCAGGCCCGGGAGCTCGAAAAGTGGCGCGCCGCCGCGGAGGCCGAGGCCCGGCAGCGGGAGCTCCTGGCCGCACAAGTGGAGCGCGAGCTGATCGAGCGGAACCTGCTCGAGGCCCGCGTCAAGCAGCAGGAGCTCGAGCGCTCCAGCGAGGAACTCGGGCGCAAGCTGCTCGAACAGGAGCTCGGCGCCGCGAAGCTCAAGACCCGCGCCGCCGAGGCCGAGCGCGAGGCCCTCGAAATGAAGTCGCAGCTCTACGCGAGCATCGGCATCATGGCCGGCAGCTACGCGCACAACATCAAGAACCTGCTGGTGCGCCCGAACGACCTGATCGCGCGGTGCATGGAGGCCGCGGACGGCGCGCAGCACGCGATGCTCGGCGAGGTGAAATCCACCCTGGGCACGGTGACCGAGCGGCTCCAGCAGATCCTGCGCACGGTGCGCCGCGACCCGACCAACGCGGAGGTCACCCAGGTGGACGTGAACGCCCTCTTCCGGGACACCCAGCGCACGTGGGCCGAGATGGGCCGCGACAAGTGGAAGCTCACCGTCACCGCCGACATCCCGCCGGGGCCGGCGCTCGTGACCGGCGACCTCTCGCACCTGCAACAGGCGGTGGAGAACCTGGTGTTCAACGCGCGGGACGCGACGTTCGAGATGCGGAACTACCTCCGGGACGAGGCCAAGCGGGAGACCGACCCCGGGGCCCGGCGCCAGAAGCTCATGGCCGCCGCCGGGTGGAAGGGCGAGGTCCACTTGGGCGTGGCCCGCGCCGGCGACCACGTGACCCTCGAGGTGCGCGACAACGGCATCGGGATGACGGACGAGGTGCGCCGGAACTGCCTCAAGACGCACTTCAGCACGAAGCGCGACAACGCCCTGTACGAGGGCTACAGCGCCGGCATGGGCCTGGGCCTGTCGTTCGTGGCGATGGTGCTGGAGCACCACGGCGGGGCCCTGGAGATCGAATCGGCCCCGCTCCGGGGCACCACCTTCCGCGTCCGCTTCCCGCTCGCCGCGACGTAGGACCGAACCGCATGTGGACACGGGTTCCGCAATCGGTCGTAGATTAATGGAAGGACCGGACCCTTGCGCGGGAACAGAACCGGCCCCGTTCCCCACGGGGCGAAAGCGGAGATGCGGCCATGCGGAAGCTCGTCGCCCCTGTCGTTGTGGCACTCGCGGGGCTGATCGCGAGCGCGGAGGAGCCGAAAGCCGCCGGCGCGAAGGCCGGCGGCTGGATCGACCTGATGACGCCCGCGGTCTGGAAGAAAGTGGACGCCCGGTGGGCCTTCGCGGACGAGGTGAAACTCGCTCCCGACGCGAAGGGCAAGGCCGACGTGCGGCTGAAAGCCGAACCCAGAGACGGGGGCAAGGTGTGGGTCAACGGCGAGACCGGGCGGCTCCCGAACCTCATCACAAAAGAGGCGTTCGGCGACTGCGAGGTTCACGTCGAGTTCCTCATCGCGAAGAACTCGAACGCCGGGATCAAGTTCCACGAGGTGTACGA
>DASWYH010001183.1:0-3307 GCA_036405095.1 Gemmata sp.
TCGAAATCGGGGGCGGGAAACACGGTGCCGCACTTGGGGCACTCGACCTCGGTGCCGGGGTCGGGGGCCTCGCCCAGCTTGAGTTTGGCCCGGCAGTCCGGGCAGCGGAGTTCAACAGCCATACGGCGGCACCAGCGGCGACGAGTTGCGGACGTGCGGTTCCAACTTTCCGATACTATCGGGACTCACCGCGCCGGAGCAAGGGGCAAGGCGCCGGTTCATAAGAAGACGAGTACCAACCGCTCCGGGGGTGCGAACGATGACGCCCGCAGATGTGATGGCCCGCATTGACCGCCTCTTCACCGAGCGCGGCGGCGCCGAGTACCACGGCGAGGCCGTGACCCAACTCGAACACGCCCTGCAAGGCGCCCACTTCGCCGAGCAAGAGGGGCAGCCGGCGGAACTCATCGCCGCGGCGCTGCTCCACGACATCGGGCACATGCTCCACGGGCACGGCGAGGACTACCTGGAACAGGGCATCAACGACAAGCACGAAGACCTGGGGGCGCGGTTCCTGGCCCGCGCGTTCGGCCCGGCGGTCACCGAACCGATCCGGCTGCACGTGCCGGCCAAGCGCTACCTGTCCAGCGGCAAGAACCCGGCGTACCCCGGTATCCTCTCGCCCGCGTCGGTGCGCAGCCTGGAGTTGCAAGGCGGGCCGATGACCGCCGAGGAGATCGCCGCGTTCGAGGCCGAACCCCACTTCACCGCCGCCGCGAAGGTGCGCGAGTACGACGACCGCGCGAAGATCGTGGGGTTCCAGACGCCGCCGTACAGTCACTTCCGCAAGTACCTGGAGGCCTCGCTCCGTGCCTGAAATCCAACTGGTCGTGTTCGACTGGGCCGGGACCACGATCGACTTCGGCTGTTTGGCGCCTTCCGGCGCGTTCGTGGCCGCGTTCGCCACGAAGGGCGTTACGGTCACCCTCGCGGAAGCCCGCGGGCCGATGGGGCTGCACAAGAAGGACCACATCCGCGCGATGCTCCACACGGAGGGCGTGGGCCGGCGCTGGCGCGCGGCGGTCGGGCGCGACTGGACCGAACCCGACGTGGACGAACTATACCGCACGGTCACCCCGATGCAGGTGGCCGCCGCGGAAGAGTACAGCGCGCTGATCGCGGGCGTGCCCGAGGCGGTTGCCGCGCTCCGGGCGAAGGGAATCAAGATTGCGGCTTCCACCGGTTACTTCCACGAAGCCGCCGCGGTGGTTTCCGCCGCGGGCAAGCGCCAGGGCTACGAGCCCGACTTCACCATCTGCGCAGACGACGTGCCGGCGGGCCGACCGGCCCCGTGGATGATCTTCCGGTGCATGGAGGCGCTCGGCGTGTACCCGCCGGCCGCGGTGCTGAAACTCGGGGACACCGTCATCGACATCGAAGACGGCCGGAACGCCGGCTGCTGGAGCGCGGGCGTGGTCGATTCGAGCAACGAGATGGGGCTAAGTGCGGAGGAGCTGCGCGCGCTCCCGTCGGCGGAACGCGAGGGGCGCCGCGCGCGGATCGCCGAGCGCTACCGCACGGCCGGCGCGCACGCCGTCATCACCGACCTCGGCGCGCTCCCGGGTCTGATCGCTGATCTCAACGTCCGGCTCGCCCGGAACGAGCGCCCGTGATACCGATCCCGGTAGTGTTCAGTGTTCAGTAGTCAGTGGTCAGTGAGCCGGACAAACGAAGAACACGCACCGGCGCCTGAAGGGCACGCGGAACGGCTTCGCTCCCCACTGGCCACGGAATGCTGACCGCTGGAAACTACTGGCCCCGTGCGCACCGGCGCGTGAACCAACTCGCTCCTCCCTTTTTGAACGTTCTCGAATGCCAAACGACTTCTGGACCTACGTCTTCTTGTGTGTCTCGGCGTTCCTGGCGGGCGCGATGAACTCCGTGGCCGGCGGGGGCACGCTGCTCACGTTCCCCGCGCTCACCGGGGTGCTCAGCGCGGCGATGTCCAACGCGACCAGCACCGTTGCACTGTTACCGGGGTCGTTCGCCGGGGCGCTGGGGTATCGCAAGGAACTCTGGGAGTGCCGACGGTTCGTGCTCCGGATGTTCGTCCCGAGCCTGGTGGGCGGGTTCATCGGCGCGTGGCTCGTGGGGAAGAACCAGGACACGTTTGCGCTCCTGGTGCCGTGGCTCATCCTCACGGCCGCGGTGCTGTTCGTGGTGCAGGCGCCGCTCTCGAAGTGGGTGAAGAGCCGCGCCGCGGTCGAGGGCACAAAGCCCGAGCACCACGAACCGAATTGGGTCACGCAGGCGCTGGTGATCGGCTTTCAGTTCCTGGTGGCGGTGTACGGCGGGTACTTCGGCGCCGGGATCGGCATCCTGATGTTGAGTGCGCTGGGGTTCATGGGGGTGGGCGACATCCACCGCATGAACGCGGTGAAAACGTGCCTCGCAGCGCTCATTAACGGCGCGAGCGTCGTCGTGTTCATCCGCGACGAACTGGTGAACTGGGACTTCGCGCTCGCGATGTCCGTGGCCGCGATCCTGGGCGGCTACCTCGGCGCGCGGGTGGCGCGGCGGTTGCCCGCGAGCTACGTGCGCTACGCGGTCATCGTGATCGGGTTCGGGCTGTCCGTGTTCTACTTCGTCAAGAAGTACGTGTAGCCCCGAACCGCAGCGCCCGCGGCCAGAACCCGACCGCGCGGAGGCCGGCGAAGAGCCGCTCCGCGAGCCACGTCCCGGCGAGCATCCCGCCCAACATCCCGGCCGTCATCCCCGCGAAGCTGAGCGCGACCCCGGCGGTCACATCGGCGAGCGGCACCTGTGCGGCGAGCCACCCGCCCCCGACCATCCCGGCGACCATCCCGGCGTTCCCGCCGGTGTACATCGCGGCGCCGTGCTCGCCGGGTGGGAGCGGGCCTTTCCCGAGCCACCGCATCGCGACGTTCGCGAACAGCAGCATCCCGACCCACATCCACGGCCGCATGACACCGCCGCGCATCGCCTCGACACAGGCACAGCATGCGTGATCGGCGAGCGGCGCGAACCCGTTGTCGGCCCACCACCCGAGCAACATTCCGAAGTTACCGAGGGTGAGCATCCCGAAGCACATGTCGAGCCAGTGCGGGACCGCGCACCGGTGCCACGCGACCGCGAGCGCCGCGCCGACGACCGCGAACGCGCCGAGGGTGAGCGCGGCCGACGCGGGCGCCCGGAGCGACGCAAGGAGCAACACGAGCGCGGCGCCTTGCAGCGCGAACGCGAGTGCGTGCATCAGACCTACCCCCCCGGCCCCCCTCCCTGAAGAGAAGGGGGGGGAAGGCGCAGAGCCCCTCCCCCCAGCCCCCTCCCCTAAGAAGGGAGGGGG
>DASWYH010001184.1:0-1609 GCA_036405095.1 Gemmata sp.
CAACAACGGGTGTGCGACTACTTCGGCTGCCGTCGTGAGCCATCATTACCGAAGCCTCAGCAATGAACCCGCATTAGTTCGGACTGAACGGCGGCGGGAACGGGCGCTCGGCACGGGCCGCGGAGAGCCGGACCGCGGCCCCGAGGGCCGCCGCGCGCCGGTCCGTGTGCGGTTCCGCGAGCAGGGCGAGTTTGAGTTCCAGCGGCAGCGGCAGCGCGAACGACAGCACGTCGCACACCTGGCCCAGCGGCAGGTCTCCGTCGAACAGTTCGGCGAGTTGCTGCTTCACGGAGGAGCCGTCCTCGAACCGGGGCAGCACCGCCGCGGCGAGGTCGCGCCGCAGGCGGGTGAGCTGCGCGAGGTCGTTCGGGCCGGTGTCGGGGATCAGTTCGACCCGCGCGGTGCGGTAGGGCCGGGCGGAGTCGAGCTCTTCGGTGACCCGGGCGCGGCTCACGCCGCGGAGCCGGAGGTTGTACTTCCCGTCGGCCCGTTTCTCGTGCGACGCGATCCGGCCCACGCACACGACCGGCTCGATCGCCGGGCGGTCCGCCGGCTCGTCGGCGGCCGCGCGGAGGGTCGCCATTGTGATGAGCTGGTCCCCCGCGAGCGCATCGGCGGTCATCCGGCGGTAGCGCGGCTCGAAGATGTGCAGCCCCTGAACGACGTGCGGGAACAGCACGAGGTTCGGCAGCGGGAACAGGCGCACCGTGCCCGAGAAGTCGCGGAGTTCGTCTTCGCTCATGGGAGGCGCCGCGGGCGAGAGGGAGGGCCGCACGCCATTCAGTATAGGGTCAGTGCCCGGCGGCAGCGAAACCCTTCCAGGCGTCCCGCGCCATCCACATTCCCATGCCCATCAGCAGCACCGCGCTCAGGGTCGGCAGGAACCGGAACCAGCCGTTTTCGCCGGACACCTTCCGCCCCGCGCGGTGGATCGCCACGACGAGGGAGCCGACCAGCACCAGCACCGACGAGAGCCCGACGCTGAAGGCCAGCAGGAGGGGGAGGGCCAGCGCGAGCTTCCCGGCGGACACCGCGAGCATCAGGAGCAGGACCGCGTCCACGCACGGGATGGCCCCGGCCCCGATCCCGAGGAGCACCACGCGCACCCAGCTCATCGGCGCTTTCGCGGGTCCGAGCTGGAGCACCTGAACCTGTTCGCCGTCGGCCCCGGGGCCGCGAACCGGTTCCCGGCACTCGGGCACTTTCGGCGCCGCCGCGTGATTGCCGCACATGTCCATGCACCCGCCGAACAGGTGAACGTGGTCCACCTGTCCGCGCAGGCGGCGCATGAACAGCCACATCCCCACAAAGAGGACGAGCAACCCGCCGACCAGGCCGAGCCAGTGCTGAGCGGTCTGCGGCACCGACTCGCGGAACCGGAGGTAGAACACGCCCGCGATCAGGATGACGCTCCCCGTGTGCGCGAACGTCGTGCTGAGCCCGAGCAGCGCGGCCTGCCGGAACGTGCCCTGTTCGCCCACCAGGAACGCCGCGGCGACGCTTTTGCCGTGCCCCGGCGCGAACGCGTGAAACGCCCCGAAAATGGCGGCCGTGAGGAGCAGCATCCCGAGCCCGAAATTGGTGTCGAACAGCGCCTTCGGCCCGCGCT
>DASWYH010001185.1:0-2972 GCA_036405095.1 Gemmata sp.
GTCCGCCACCACGGCCCGCGGGTCCCCGCTCGCGGCCAGGAACTTGCCCACGAACGCCGCGACCGGGAGCGCCTCCGGGCCGGCCAACTCGATCACGCCCCCCGCCGGGGGGGCCGTGGCGAGGTCCGCCAGCGCGGCGGCCACGTCGTCGGCCGCCACCGGTTGCATCGGCGCGGTCGGCAGGTGGACGGCCCCGTCCGCCCCGGCCCCGGCGGCGATCGTGCCGAGGAACTCGAAGAACTGCGTGGCGCGAACGATCGTGTAGGGCACCCCGCCGGACGCGATCAGCCGCTCCTGGTTGGCCTTCGCCCGCAGGTACCCGCTGTCCGGGATCCGGTCCGCCCCGACCACCGACAGGGCCACGTGGTGCCGCACCCCGGCCGCCCGTTCCGCTTCTAACAGGTTGCGGGTGGTCGTGTCGAAGAACGCCATCACCTCCGCGTCCGCCCACGCCGGCGCGTTCGACACGTCCGCCACCACGTCCGCGCCCCTGAGGGCCGCGGCCAGGCCCTCGCCGGTGAGCGCGTTCACCCCCGAGGACGGCGACGCGGGGACCGCATCGTGGCCCTGCCGGCGGAGGAGCGCCAGCACCTTCTTCCCGATGAGCCCGGTCCCGCCGATCACGACGACCTTCATGTCTGGTCCCTCTGAATGTGAGCTGAGCTATTCGACCTCGACCGCGGCCCAGCGGCCGAGCTTGTCCGGGTTGACCGCGATGTACACCGCCCGCACGCCGCCCTCGGCCCGCAGGGACAGCACCGCCGCCACCGCGCCGCCGGACCGGAACACCAGCCCCGGCGCGCCGTTCACCGCCGCCACACCGACTTCTTGAAACCACCGCTTGCGGAACACCCCGGTCAGGAACCGGGCCACCCGGTCCCGCCCGCGGATCACCACCCGCGCCGCGGACGCCTTCCCGCCCCCGTCCGAGTGGGCCTCCGCGTCCTCGGCCAGCAGCGCCTCGACCGCCTTCACGTCGCCGGTCTGGCACGCGCGCATGAACCGCTCGGCCAGGTCGTCCGCCCGCCCCGGTGTGACGGGGAACCGCCGGCCGCTGTCCAACCCGAGCCGCCCCCGCGCCCGGCTCACCTGTTGCCGAACGGCGCCCTCGGACCGCCCCACCACCGCGGCGATCTCGGCGTACTCGTAGTCGAACACGGTGCGGAGCAGGAACGCGGCCCGCTCGTCCGGGGTGAGCCGCTCCAGCAGGAGCAGGAACGCCTGCGTGAGCGACTCGGCCAGCGGCCCGGACCGCGGCCCGGGCCGCGTTTCCACCGGCTCGGGAACCCACGGCCCGACGTACCCCTTGCGCTGCCGCTCCCGCAACCGGTCGATGCAGATGCGGGTGGTGGTGCGCACCAGGAACCCCTCGGGCGCCGACACCCCGCCGGCCGTGTGGAACCGCACGAACGCGTCCTGCACCGCGTCCTCGGCGTCGGCCACGCTCCCGAGCATCCGGTACGCGACGGACATCATCCGCGCGCGGAAATGGCTCATGTCGGTCATGGGACCCCCGTCACTTCTTCTCTGGGATCACGAGGCCCTTCGCCCCCCGCGGGTGGAGGACCCACGCCAGCACGCGGGTCTTCCCCTTGGCCGCCGGGTTCCGGGACACCCGGTGCAGGCACCCGGCCGGCTCGTAGAACGTGTCGCCCGCCTTCAGCACCTTGGCGGGCTGGTCGCCGATGGCCCACTCGTACTCGCCCTCCAACACGTACCCGAGGGCCGGCCCGGGGTGCCGGTGCGCCGCGCCCGACTCGCCCGGCGCGAGCGCCACCTCGACGGCGGTGGCGCGCGCCGCCTGGCCGTCGACCTTTTCGGCCATGTCGCGCGCGGCCAGAACCGTCACCGCGCCGCCCTTCTCGTCGTGCCGGGCGCCGGTCCGCCCGCCGGCCCCCAGCCCGAATCCTACCGCCAACACCAGTGCCCCGCGGATCATGAATTCCCCTCCGTTTAACTTCACGAGCGCCCGGGCGCCGCCGGCCGCTCGGTACCGAGGACGAATGGGAGGGGCGGTTTTGTGACGGACCGGGGAGGTATTTTTCGGGACCGTGAGGCGGCCCGGGGCTCGTGGGAGCAAACCGCACGCGGTCGCGCCCGCCGGGCGCCTGGGCCACACGGGCCGCCCGCTCGTGGCGGAGAGGCCGTTTTTCTGTAATAATAGACGGACCTGTCTGTATAACGTGCCGAGCCGACGTGTTGCCCACACGAATGGAGCCCGATCCCGGAGCGCCCCCGTACATGAACCCGGTGACGGTGCCTCTGTTTTGACGAGCCGCGGGCGCCAGGGAGCGGGTAACGTGGCACGGTCCCCTGGGGCCCGCGGCTCGTTCGGAAAAGGGACAACATTACCGGGTCCGCGTATCAGTGCTGATGGGCGCCCGCGCTTCCGGACAGGAGAGACCCATGCGAGCCCACGAGTACACGAGCGACGTCGCCTTCACCCCGGCCGTGAAGGCGGTTCAGGAGCGGAAGGGCTCCCGGAACAGTTACGCCCGGATGGAGCGGAGCGGCGGGTGGGCGACCGACGTGACCCCGGACCTCGCCGGGTTCCTCGCCGAGCTGGACATGTTCTACCTCGGCACCGCCAGCGCCGACGGGCAACCGTACATCCAGTACCGCGGCGGCCCCCCGGGGTTCCTGAAGGCGCTCGACGCGCACACGCTGGGGTTCGCGGACTTCGGCGGCAACCGCCAGTACATCACCGTGGGGAACCTGTCGGAGAACCCGCGGGCGTTCCTCTTCCTGATGGATTACGCCAACCAGAACCGGGTGAAGCTCTGGGGCACCGCGAAGGTGGTCGAGGGCGACCCCGCGCTGCTGGAGCGGCTCCGCGACCCGAGCTACCCGGGCCGGGTCGAGCGGGCGATCGTGTTCACCGTCGAGGCCTGGGACGTGAACTGCCAGCAGCACATCCACCGGCGGCTCTCCGAGCGGCAGCTCGCCCCGGTGGTCGAGGCGCTCCGGCAGCG
>DASWYH010001186.1:0-3427 GCA_036405095.1 Gemmata sp.
CACCCGGCTCGCCGAAGAGACCGAAACCCGGCCCAAGCCGATGGTCGAGATCGGGGGCCGCCCGATCCTCTGGCACATCATGAGCCACTACGCGGCCCACTGGGTCACGGAGTTCGTTGTCGCGCTCGGGTACAAGAGCGACGTGGTCAAGCAGTTCTTCGTCGAGTACTCGCGGTACATCGGCAGCCTGTCGGTGAACCTGGCGCGGGGCGCGGTCACGTACCACGAGCCGGCCGGCGTCGACTGGACCGTTCACCTCCTCGACACCGGGCTGAGCACCAACACCGGCGGGCGCGTGAAGCGGGTCGGGTCGTGGGTCCGGGACGAGACGTTCATGCTCACCTACGGCGACGGGGTGAGCGACGTGGACCTCCAGGCGCTGCTCCGGTTCCACCGCGAAACGGGGCGCCTCGCGACCGTGACCGCGGTCCGCCCGCCGGCCCGGTTCGGGGGGCTGGAGTTCGACGGCCCGCTGGTCCGCAGCTTCACCGAGAAGCCGCAGATCGGCGAGGGGTGGATCAACGGCGGGTTCTTCGTGCTCGAGCCGCAGGTGCTCGACTTCATCGGCGGCGACGGCGACAGCTTCGAGCACGATGTGCTGCCGCGGCTCGTCGCCGAGAACCAACTCGCCGCGTACAAGCACGACCGGTTCTGGCAGTGCATGGACACGCTCCGGGACAAGCGCCAGCTGGAAGCGCTGTGGCAAGACGGGCGCGCACCGTGGAGGGCCGCATGAGCGGGTTCTGGCTCGACCGACCGACCCTCGTCACCGGCGCCACCGGCCTCGTCGGCGGGTGGGTGGTGAAGCGGCTGCTCCGCGCGCAGGCGGACGTGGTGTGCCTCGTCCGGGACTGGGCGCCCGACAGCGAGTTCGAGCGCGGCAGCCTCTCGAAACAGGTGAAGAGCGTCCGCGGGGACGTGTGCGACCAGGCGCTCCTGGAGCGCGTGTGCGGCGAGTACGAGATCGACACCGTCATCCACCTCGCCGCGCAGACCCTGGTGCCGGTCGCCAACCGGAACCCGGTCGGGACCTTCGAGAGCAACATCGCGGGCACCTGGGCGCTGCTCGAGGCGTGCCGCCGGAGCCCGAGGGTCAAGCAGATCGTGCTGGCCTCCTCGGACAAGGCCTACGGCGACGCCGAGAAGCTGCCCTACGACGAAACGACCCCGCTCCAGGGCCGCCACCCCTACGACGTGAGCAAGTCGTGCGCGGACCTGATCGCGCAGAGCTACGCGACCACCTACGGGCTCCCCGTGGCCATCACCCGGTGCGGCAACTTCTACGGCCCCGGCGACCTGAACTGGAACCGGATCGTGCCCGGGACGATCCGCTCCGTGCAGCGGGGCGAGCGCCCGGTGATCCGCTCCGACGGAACCCACGTCCGCGACTACTTCTACGTCGAGGACGGGGCCGCCGCGTACCTGATGCTCGCGGAGAAGCTGGCGCACGACCCGTCCCTGCGCGGGGAGGCGTTCAACTTCTCGAACGAGACCCAGGTCACGGTTCTGGACCTCGTTCAGAAGCTGCTGGACCAGCTCGGCTCCCGGCTCACGCCCGACGTGCGCAACGAGGCGAGCCACGAGATCAAGCACCAGAGCCTGAGCGCCGCGAAGGCCCGCGCCCGGCTCGGGTGGGAGCCGCTGTTCACCCTCGACGAGGGGCTGAGCCGGACGGTGCCGTGGTACCGAAACTTCCTGGGCATGAGGAAAGCCGCGTGACCGCCCTTCCCGCTTGTCGCTCCTGTGGCGCGGCCCCCCTGGCGCCGGTCCTCTCGCTGGGCCACACGCCGCTCGCGAACGCCCTGCGCGAGCCCGCCGCGCTGGCCGCGCCCGAGCCCACGTTCCCGCTCGACCTCGCGGTGTGCCCGCGGTGCTCGCTGGTGCAGATCACGGCCGAGGTGCCCCCGGACGACCTGTTCCGCGACTACGTGTACTTCTCGTCGTTCTCCGACACGATGCTGAAGCACGCGGCCGAACTCGCGCGGCACCTGATCCGCACCGAGCACCTGGGCCGCGACAGCCTCGTCGTGGAGGCCGCGAGCAACGACGGCTACCTGCTCAAGAACTACCAGTCCGCGGGCGTGCAGGTGCTCGGCATCGAGCCCGCGCGCAACGTCGCCCGGGTCGCGATCGAGCGCCACGGCATCCCGACCCGGGCCGAGTTCTTCGGGCGGGGGTACGCGCACCAGCTCCGCCAGGAGGGCACCCGCGCCGACGTGTTTCACGCCCACAACGTGCTCGCACACGTCCCGGACCTCAACGGCTTCGTCGCGGGCATCCGCACGCTGCTGAAGCCCTCGGGCGTGGCGGTGATCGAAGCCCCCTACGTGAAAGACATGCTCGACGGGTGCGAGTTCGACACGATCTACCACGAGCACCTGTGTTACTTCTCGCTCACGGCCCTGGACGCGTGCTTCCGGCGGCACGAGCTGGTGATCCGCGACGTCGAGCGGGTGCCGATCCACGGCGGCTCCCTGCGGCTGTTCGCGGCGCCCGCCGAGGGCGCGGAGCGGGTGTCCCCGCGCGTCACGGAGCTGCTCGCCGAAGAGGCCGCGTGGGGGGTGAACACGTTCGAGCCGTACCGCACGTTCGCCGAGCGCGTCGCGGCCATCAAGCGGGGCCTGCGCGAGCTGCTCGCGCGGCTGAAGGGCGAGGGCAAGCGGATCGCCGCCTACGGGGCGTCGGCGAAGGGCAGCACGCTGCTCAACTTCTGCGGGATCGGCCCCGAAACGCTGGACTTCGTCGTGGACCGCAGCACCGTGAAACAGGGCAAGTTCACGCCCGGCACGCGGTTGCAGATCCACGCCCCGGGCAAGCTGCTCGAAGACATGCCGGACTACACGCTGCTGCTCACCTGGAACTTCGCGGACGAGATCCTGCGCCAACAGGCCGAGTACCAGGCCCGCGGCGGGAAGTTCATCCTGCCCGTGCCGCTCCCCCGCGTGGCGTGACCGCCGGAGCGGGCGCGGGCCGAAGTCAGGGAACACGTCCCTCATGAGCCGAACCGGGTTCAACGGTCAGGGCGACCGCACACGTTCCGCCCTTCCAGCCCCCGCGATTCGCGCCCGGATTCGGCGGCCCATTTGGAACCTGGAACGGCCCACGCGGAACGCGGGGACTCTGTAATCCCGGTAGTTTCAAGTGCTCGGCGATCCGCCCGGAGAGAAGATCGTCCGTGTGCCCTTCAAAACCCGGTGCGTCCTTCGCGCGTTTCGGCTCACGGACGACGGACGGCTGACCACTCGAAACCACGGAAGTCCTGCAGTTTCCAGTGGGGCGGCGGAGACGCGCGTGTTCCACCTCTCCCCCGCCGAGCGGGGCGAGGTGAAGCGAACCGGCACACCGCACGCACCGTATGCCAGGGGATTCCCGGAGTTTCCAGTTGGGCGGCAGGGTTACGCAGAGACTGGTTGGGCGGTGGTGGGCG
>DASWYH010001187.1:0-3027 GCA_036405095.1 Gemmata sp.
GCTCAGCGATTCCCAGGTGCAAGATGTTTACAAGGTACAGGGCAAGTACAACGACGAGATCGATAAGCTGGAGGCGAAGATCAAAGAACTCAAGGGCACCCGCGACAAGGAAATGAAGGCCCTGCTCACCCCCGAGCAGAAGAAGCGGCTCGAAGATATTCAAACCGGCAAGGACAAGTAGGCTTCCAATGGGTCTGGATCGTACCGTTCAGTTCCCCGCCGGGGTGATCCCGGCGTGGGGCGCCATCAAATCCCAACTCGCCCGCGTCGGCGAACGCGGCCACCTCCGTATGATTGACGGTCTGCCCGCGTTTCCGGAAGAAGAACCCGAAAGTGGCTGGCGCGAGCTCCGGGTCGCTGTGGGCACAGGGATGGTAACGGTGCGCCGTGCCGGCGACGAGTTCACGTGCGTGGTCTGGAGTAATGCGGACGCGAACCTGCTCGGAGCACGGGACCGGGTCGTGTGGGCGTGTGCCATTGCCGGCGGTGGGACGGTTGTCACAGACGCGGGTGCAGTATCCGCGGCCGAGTTCGCACAACTCTCTGATATCCGTCCCGCATAACCGGAATTTTCGGGCACCTCTTGCGCCAATTTCTGTTCCCCCTGACCGCTTCCCACTGACGCAAAGCCCCTCGGCACGTCGATACTCCCAGTCAAGGTCAGTTCGAAACGCTCCCGCGCTGTTGGGCTTGTCCCGTCGGCGCCGGTTCGCTAACTTCCGCGAACTCCGGGCAGCTTACCCCTCGCTCGCCAGGAAGAAGGGATGAACCCACCGTGAACGTCACCGTGCGACAACTCGCCGAGTGGGTCCGAGGCGAAGTTCTCGGCGACCCGGAGCTGGCAATCACCAACGCCCGGACGCTGACCGAGGCCCAGCCGGGCGACATCACGTTCGTCGAGAGCGAGAAGAACATGGGTGCGTGGCACAACAGTAAGGCTTCGGCCGCTGTGGTGCCCGCATCGGTGCCCGTGAACGGGCGCCCGGTGATCCGCGTTGCGGACCCGCTGATGGCGTTCGCCGATATCGTGCGGCACCTGCGCGCCAAACCCGAAGAGGCGGCCCGCGACATTTCGCCGGGTGCGTATGTTCACCCGACCGCCAAGCTCGCTCCGGGTGTTTCCGTCGGCCCTCTGGCCGTCATCGGGGAAGGGGCGGAACTGGGCGAAAACTGCTCCGTTCACGCGGGCGCTGTGGTCGGGCGGTTCTGCAAAATCGGGCGCGACGTAACCATCTACCCGCGGGTCGTGCTGTACGACGATTGTGTGATCGGGGACCGGGTCGTCCTGCACGCGGGGGCCGTTATCGGGGCCGACGGGTTCGGTTATCGCACCGCTCAGGGCAAGCACCACAAAGTTCCCCAACTCGGTTGGGTGGAACTCGAACACGATGTGGAAGTGGGTGCGAACTCGACGATCGACCGCGGCACGTTCGGGCCGACCCGGGTCGGGGCCGGGACCAAGATCGATAACCTCGTCATGATCGGCCACAACTGCCAGATCGGGAAACACAACCTGTTCTGTAGCCAGGCCGGGATCGCCGGTTCGTGCGTGACCGGCGATTACGTGGTGCTCGCCGGACAGGCCGGCATCGCGGACCACGTGACGATCGGCGCCCGCGCAATGGTCGGCGCGCAAGCCGGGGTGCCCGCGGATCTTGAGGGCGACCAGCACTACCTCGGCGCGCCCGCGATGCCGGTCAAGGAAATGGCGCGGGTCTTCGCGAGTATCCGCCGGCTCCCGGAGATGAGGGAAGAACTCAAACGGCTCAAGAGGCGGTTGGATGCCGGGTCAGGAGCCGAGTGACATGGGGACCGAGATCGTTCCGTTCGGCGCGGGCTCCCCGGCCACCTTCACCAGCCGCGAACCGGTCGGGCTGATCGCGTGCGGCGGGCGGTTCCCGGTTGTGTTCGCCGAGAAGGCGAAGGAGTGCGGGATCCCCGTTGTCTGTGTCGCGGCGACCGGAATGGCCGACCCGGCCCTGACGGGCCTCTGTTCGCAAATTACCTGGCAGCGGCGCGCGTCACTCGGGGCCGTGATCCGCGCGTTCCGGCGCGGCGGGGTGCGGCGGTGGACCATGGCCGGGAAGTTCGAAAAGAAGATCCTGTTCCGCCCCTGGCTCCTTATGCGCATGGTTCCGGACTGGCGGATGCTCCGGTTCTGGTTCATGCGCCAGCGCCGGGCGAACAACGACGACTCGATCCTGCTCAGCCTGATTGCCGAGTTCCGCGCCGAGGGGATGGAGTGCGTCTCGGCGCTCGATCTGTGCCCGGAGTTGCTCGTGGTTGAAGGCGTTCTCACAAAACGGAAGCCGTCGAAGAGCGAGGAGCGCGACATTGCGTTCGGCTGGAACTTGGCGCGCGAAATGGGCCGCCTTGATGTGGGTCAGAGCGTGATGGTGCGCGAGCGTGCGGTCCTCGCGGTGGAGGCGATCGAGGGTACCGATCTGGCGATTTTGCGAGCCGGGGAACTGTGCCGGCGCGGGGCGTTTGTCGTCGTGAAAATTGCCAAACCGGAGCAGGACCGGCGGTTCGATGTGCCCACCGTGGGGACGCAGACCATCGAAACCATGCACCGGGCGGGGGCCACGGCTCTGGCAATCGAGGCCGGACGCACCATCATCATCGACCAGCCGGCAACCGTTGCGCTGGCCGAAAAATACGGCATTACCATCGCCAGTTTCGTTGCGCCGCCCGAGGTTTGATGACGCTCGGGAGGGCGGCCCCATCTACTTTCCCGTCACGATAGCATGAACGCAGTTCCCCTCTCGCCGGTCGCGCGGCTATAACTAACATTGTGCCTCGCCGGGCTGTTGCGTCGAACCAATCGGTTCGCTGTGCCCCGGTGAGGCGGTCCGTCCACGCGGAGCGCGACAAGCGGATTGTGACGCGCATGGGGTCCATGTCCTTTTTGCTCCCGAACCCGCTCCCGGGTGCCGCTGCTGCGGGGCTTGGGGAGGCGTGCGTCGCGAGCGTCGGCTACCACGACCAGACGCCCGAACCCACGGTGGTAACTGTTGCCGATGGTGT
>DASWYH010001188.1:0-2904 GCA_036405095.1 Gemmata sp.
CGTCCTTGAGCTTGAAGAACACGTTGTGAGCCAGACGGGGAGAGGACATCGGGAGGCACCTCGCGGTTCGCATACAACAGGTGGTGTTGAGATACGCGCGACCTCCCCCACGTCAACGCCCCATGAAGCTAGTCGATTATACGCACCCGGACCCCGCAACGAACCTCGCCCTCGATGAGGCGCTGCTCATCGCGGCCGAAGAGGGGGCCGGCGCGGTGCTGCGCCTCTGGGAGCTGTCCGACTATGCCGTCGTGGTCGGGTCGGGCGGGTCCGTCCCGATCGACGTGAACCGCGGCGCGTGCGCGCCCGCCGGGGTGCCGGTGCTGCGCCGCGCGAGCGGCGGCGGAACGGTGCTGCTCGGCCCGGGGTGCCTGTGCTTCTCTCTCGTACTGGGCTACGAGCACGCGCCGCGGCTCAACGAGATCCCGGCCTCAAACCGCTACATCCTGGCGCGCGTACTTAGCGCCCTGAAACCGATCGTGCCCGCAGCGGTCGAGGGCACCAGCGATCTGGCGGTCAACGGGGTGAAGTTCTCCGGCAACGCGCAGCAGCGCAAGAGGCGCTTCTTCTTGCACCACGGAACCCTCTTGTGCGGGTTCGCTCTGGAGTTGGTGCCCAAGTACCTGAACCCGCCGGAGCGCCAGCCGGAGTACCGGCGCGACCGCCCGCACGCGGAGTTCGTCACCAACTTGCCCGCAACCGTCGGAGAGGTGAAACGTTTGCTCGTCGCGGAGTGGGGGGCAACCGAGGAGTATTCGCCCCTCCCGCTCGCTCGCGCGCAAGAGCTGGTCGCCGAGAAGTACGCGCGCGACGAGTGGACCTTCCGCCGCTGACGCCGGTTCAGAGTGCCGCGGTGAGTTGGTGCGAGCCCTCGGAGGGGGTACAGGACGTCAGCCCCGGGTGAAGCGAGCCCGCGAGCGCGGCCCATTAGGGGAGTTTGTGCCGTGATCGGGCACCGGCCGTTTCGTGTTTAACAAATTACCGCCCCGGACTCCCCGCCAACATCATCGGCCGATCCGAAGCGCCCGGCGCGCTCCGTAAATGCGCATCCGGTAGTTTCGAGTGGTCCGTGGTCCGTGCTCGGTGCGGAGTGAAGAGCGTTCCGTGTGCCCTTCAAAATCCCGGTGTTTGCTTCTCGTCTGTTCGGCTCACTGACAACTGCCCACGGACCACTCGAAACTACTGGATGCGGTCCGGAGCGCACCAACGGGTCAGTAGTTGACCTGCATCTGACAGCGCAGCACCTGGCCGTGAAAGTTCTGGTAGGACGGCACCCCGGGATCGCGGCTGGGCTCCAGGCTCACACCGTTGACGAACCCGTACTCGACCACCAGTTCCAGTTCCTTGCGGACCTGCCACTCGACCCCCACGTCGTACTCGTCATGTGTCCCGTATGGCGCGTTCGAGATCGAGCGGTAACCGCCCCGATAGTGCTGGTACCGGCCGTAGGGGATGAAGATCCCGTAATTCGCCGTATCGCGTTTGTACATGACCATCGCGTACCCGCCTTCCAAAGGGCGCCGCTGGACGGCGGTCTGAGCGTCGTTCAGCCCCGGCCCGCTGCCCACGTTCCACTCCGTCTGGAACCCGAACGGCTGGGGGTACCACACGAACGTTGCGGCCAACCGCTCTTCCTGCAAACCGGCCGGGCCGACCCCAACGGGGGTGACCGCCGGGCCGACACCGAGCGGCTGAACCGGAGTGCCGTTCACGACGTATTTGCCCACGTAGCCCTGAAGGCTCACCTCCACCACCTGCCCGCTCGGGAGCTGAAACGGCCAGGTGAACCGCGCGAGCGTGTGGACGCTCCGGTTCTGATCGAGCTGCGATCCGCCCTGCCCGTTGTAAACGCCGAGCGCGAAGATGCCGTAGTTGCCCGTGCCCTTCAGCCCGCCGTCAACGAGGCGCTTGAGCAACTGTTGCTTGTCTACCGGGGTCCAGTAGTAGAACACCCCGAGGTCCCGCTGGTTGGGGCTGTCGCCGGAGTCGAGGGCGTCGCTCCGGTCGAGCGGGACGCGGTTCCCGCTCGACTGCATCTCCTCGAACCCCCACGGGATCTTCGACTGGCCCACACGGAACCGGTGCACCTGCGCTGTGTCGATAAAAATGTCCGCGTACAGGTCGCGGATCTGGGCGAAGTCCGCGTTGGGCTCGCGGTCGGCCGGGTTGTTCGCGAAATCGGACTGGAAATACAGCCGCAGGTGGTCGCTCACGTCCTCGGCAAGGATCAGCCGCGCGCGGCGAATCGAGAACGTACCGGTCGTCTCGCTGATCGAGCGATCGCCGAGCAAGCTGGGCGCCCCGCTTTGTGAGTCGTAAGTAACCGCACGACCGAAGCGGAACTGGCTGTAACCGCGGATCGTGAGCTTGTCGTACCAGTGCCCCGACGGGCCGTCGGACGGGGTGTGGAACGAGTCGAAGAGCGACTTCAGGCCGGCGGGCTCGGTATCGTGCAGCGAGTCGTACAGTCCCGGGCCACCGGGCTCGGGGTGGCCCACCGGCTCAGCCGGCGGGGCGCCGGCCCCCGCGGGCGGGCGGGCAATTTCAGGTACGTTTAGGTTAATGGGTGTCACCTCAACCGGTCCCGGTTCGGCTTGTGCGTTCTCACCCAGACGAGCCAGGAGGACGACAGCGGCGACAGCCGCCCACCGCGCAGCAGCGGTTACGTTTGAAGGCATCGTTTCCCGCCACTCCGAATTGGGACCCGGGCGACGGCACCTTTACATTTTCTTCACAATCCCTGCAACCCTTATCGGCGGGCTCCGATCGGTAAGAAGGGGCGGTTTTGGCGGATGAGAATTGGTGTTCCGTTCGCCGCCCCGGGCCGATGGTTGAGGGCAACAAACGGAACACTTGTGTAGACGTGCGATCGGCGGCCTTCAGTTTAAAGGGGCACCGCAACAG
>DASWYH010001189.1:0-3718 GCA_036405095.1 Gemmata sp.
ATCGGGATCGGGGGCGAGTTCGCCGGGATGCTGAGTTGCTTCACGATCAGGTTGTCGGGGTCCGTGGTCCCGCCGAACTCGATTGTGAGGTTGACCGCGCTCGCGCTGGTATTGGTCACCCAGCAATAAATCTCGTCCCAGCCCGTCGCGCCACTCTGCGCCGTGTGGATCGTCGTCCCCGCGGTCGCCGTCGCGGCCACCTTGATCGGCTTCCCGTTGGTCGATCCGCTCAACTTCTCCCGGCTGTAACTCGCCATGTGTCCCCCTTTAGAACCCGAACACCTGTGACCCGATCACCGCGTTCGGGTCGTCGGGCGCGTTCGCCCCGGGCGTGCCCGCCGGCCCCGTTGGTCCCGTCGGCCCCGCCGGCCCCGCCGGTCCACCCGTCCCCAGGTCCAGCCGCTGGTATCCGATCGTGGTTACCTCCGCCCCGCTGTTGCCGATGATCGAAATGGTCCACGTCGAGCCGATGTTGCGCCACGCTTCGGCCCGGATTGTTGCTTGCCCTGTGACGGTGTACACACACCTCATCAAGAATGTCCCCAGGACGGGGCGGTCAGTGTTCTCGGCGACGACCGCCCAGGTGAACGAATCGGCGATGACGAACGAGTTGGTCACATCGTAGAACCGGGTCGCGATCGACGACGCGACGGATGTCGGGAACGCTTGGGCGCTGACCTGGGCGTACACGAGCGAGCTGAAGTCAATGAGATACGTGCCGGCGGCCGGTAGGATGATCGAGACCCCGGTGTCCTGCCAGGTGTTGTCCGCCGTGATGGTGAAGCCGGGGCCGGTCACTTTTTTGTAGTGGACCGTCGCTTCTGCATCGGTAGAAGCTACAGCCCGCACCACGTTCACGAGGCCGCCGCCGGCGCCCCCGAGGATGCGCCACCCGCTCTTGCCCTTGCGCAATTTCCAGGAGCCGGAGGCGGCGCCCCACTCCTCGCCGGCGGCGGGGGTGCCGTCGGCCTCTTCGTAGGCCAGCACCGCGCGCGGGTCGAGCGTGCCCTGCCCCTTGCCACCGGCAGGGATCAGGCCGAGCCCGATGGACATGAGGTTCGGGGCGGAGTCCGTGTCGGGTTTGGCGATCGTAAAGTGCCCGCCCGAGACGCCCGTCACGCGCGCGAGCGCGCCGGACGGGATCAGCTCGCCCGACACGTTCGAGACCGGCACCCAGTCCGTGACGTCGGTCATCCGCCGCCCCCCGGGAGCCGGCGCCCGGCCTGCCGCTCCTCGAAGAAGTTGGCCAGCGCCGCGGCCCTGTTCGGGGGCAGGTTCTCCGCCCGGCGCCGGGCCGGGTACGGGGGCACCGAGGGGCTGTGCTCGCCGTTGGTGCTCGCCACCGTGCTAGCCCCGCCCGGGCCGACCGACCAGGACACCTGCTGCACGGACGGCCCCGGTTCGATCAGCACGATCCCGATGTACTGGCGCGTCTCGCCGCCGGTCACCTGGTACCGGTTGGCCATCCCGGCCAGGTAGTGCTGCGCCCGCGCGTCGGCCTCCTTCTGGTCCACCAGATCGAACCCGAGGAACTTGTTCTTCGGCCCGTACTTGCCGCGGATGCACTGCTGCACGTCCTCGCGCACCTGCCACTCCACGGGCGCCGCCCCGCCCAGCGCGAGCGCGTGCCGGGAGCGCATCAGCTCGTTGGTGTCGGCGCTCGACAGGAGCACGGCGGTTTCGAGGGTGAGTGCGGGGAACGCCTGGCGCACGTCGGTGCCGGCGACCACCGCGTACTTGTACACGTAATCGCTGAAGGTCACGACCTGGCTCACGGGGTCGATGCCCGCGATGCCGACGTACACCTTGTCCTCGCGGTCCGTGTTGAACGCGATCCCGTCCCAGATCACGCCCCCGAGGCGCTTGCTGATGGAGCCGTACACGTCGGCGCCCTGGTCGCGCGAGTACCCGTCGTAGAACTCCGGCAACCCGCCCACGAGCATCCGGATCGCGTTGTTCACGTTCGGACCGGGCCGGACCACGCCCTTCTGGCGCGGCTCGGGCTCGACCTGGTCCACCTTCGTCGGCTGAAGGGTGAGCTGGTGCCGGCGCACGATCGGCCCCACCGACGGCACCCGGATCGGCGCCTTGCCGGTCTCGGGGTCCGCGTTCAAAACCCGATAGCACTTGTACACGCTGGACTGCGCGAGCTGCACGGCCTGGTCATAACTCAACCGGTCCGTTGCGCGCACGTCCGGGAACGTCGGGAGCGGGCACGACTCCCAGTTCCCGCCGGGCCGCTCGGGGGTCTGGGTCACCGCTGCCGTCAGCGAGTCCGGCGGAACCGCCGTCGTGCTCTCGCACGCCAGCGCGAACGGGAACCCTTGGGATTTGCCGGTGACCGTGAGCACGTCGCCCGACGATTCGGCCTTCATCAGCCGGCCCGCTTCGGGGTCGCCGTTGATCGCGGCGGCCACGTCCGCGAGCTTGTCGGCCGCGCTCCCGGCCGCACTCGAGCCGTACTGGAGCGAGACGACCTTGTCGGGCGGCGGCACCGGCAGCTCCCAGCCGGTGTTAAACGAGAGGTTCACCTTGATCGAGGGGTTCGGCGCGGTCCCGCTCCAGGTCACCGTCGCGATCTGTACCCGGCCGCCCGCCTGCGGGGCGTAGCTCAGCTCGTTCACCGGGCGGTAGCTCCCGTCCCACTCTTTTCCGACCGGCTCCAGGAGGAGCCGCATCTGGATCCGCACCGGGGCGCCGGCGACCGCGACGGCCGACGGGGTCTCGGGGCCGTCCACGCTCGGGGCGATCGCCTCGCAGAACCCCTCGGGGAGCACCGGCCCGGTCCCGAGCGGGGCCACCAGCACGCGGTCGGCGAGGGGCTGGTAGATCACCCGGCACCCGTAGTACTCGGCGAGCCGGGCGAGCGCCTCCGCCGGCGGCGTAAAGTCCCACGCCACGGGCGGGTTCGCCAAGCTCTGCGGGAAGTTCTCGCCCAGTTCCAGGAACCGCTTGTAGTCCTTGCCCGCGGCGCTCGTGAGCCCCTCGGGCAGGCGCACCTCGTAGTTCGTCTCGCCCATCGCCTTCAGGCACAGCTCGGCCAGCTCGCGCGGGCTCCGGATGGTCCACGGAACCAACTTCCCGCGGGTGTCGAGCTGGTTGTAGCGCCCGGAGATGGCCCCGGTCCGCCACCGCCAGCGGCGGTCCAGGATCGTGAGCACGAAGGTCTGGCCGTCGGGGCCGGCGCGCCCGCTCACGGCGTCGAGCTTGCACCCGCGGAGCGCGACCGTGCGGCCCCCGTCGGAGATGAGGAGGTCGCCGAACGCGAGCGGGGCCGCGGCCTGCGGGTAGGTGGTCAGCACGAACGTCGCGGGCGTGATCCCGTGCGAGACGGTGCCGGTGCAGCTCTCGACGGCGAGCACCCCCGGCCAGCTCGCGCTCTGTCCGATCGTGATCGCCACGGCTCAGGTCCTCTGCAGGCTGAACCGGGAACCGAGGTCGGAGGCCGCGAGCGAGGCGCGGTCGAACGTGGCCGGGTTCGTGAAGGCGACGGACTTGTCCGGGTCGAGGAGCGCCGCCCCGCCGGTGAACGTGGAGTTCGTGAAGGTTTTCGGGCGCGGGTTGTTCCCACACTGGCACACCGGCGACTGCTGCCCCGGCCCCTGTCCGCGGAACGTCGCGGTCGCGACGGTGCCCGTGAACCGGCAGTCCACGGCGCCGGCCCCGCCGTCGGCCGTGATCGCGGTCGGCGGGTTGTAGAGCGTCGCGCCGCCGCCGG
>DASWYH010001190.1:0-5172 GCA_036405095.1 Gemmata sp.
CAGCGGATGAAGACATCGGAGCGACGGCCCACGCCCTGAAACGGGGTTTTTCGCGTCCGTCGTAGTGGATCACACGGTTGATACGACCAACCGGATCGCTTCCTTCTCTGGAATACCCGCGACCGCGACCACAGCGGGGTAAAGGTGAAGGACATCCCACCCTCTGTAGCCCCGCAGGAACGTCACGGCCTCTTGAACGTCCATTCCGTTTGCCAGCGCGGTGCGCAGGGCGTTCTCGACCTCGCCAGGAAACGGACCTGTCGGCGCGTCTTGAACACGCTCTGTTAACTGACGCCAGCCTAGTGCGCGCAGAATCGGAGTGAGCAGCGCGCTGAAAACTAGCATGAGCGATGCTGCAGAAGCCAACCGCACGTCTGACGATGCGAAAAAGACGGCACTCAGGATTAACCCGCCACACAAGCCGCGAACGTAGAGAAGTTTCGCGCCCCAACTTGTCAGGTCGCTCGGATTCATTTTTGGCTCCACTTCGGCCAGCACTCGCGCTCAGCATGACCGATCCGCGCTCGTTTGCCAAGCCCCGGGAGTAAAACCGCTTGATCCAACTAGCAATATTCAGAACGAAATCTGCCCCGGTCACCCGGGGCGGCTTCGTGTTCGTCACTCGGACCCGGTTTCCCGCGGGTCGCACCGCGGATCAGGAAGTCAGCCGTTCGCTACTCCTTGCCGAGTACCAAGTCTACGACCCAGCACCCGCGAACGTGCGGCCCCGGCCCGCGGCAGTGGTTCAGGATGTCGTCGGGGTCGCACCCAGAGTCTTGAAGTGCGTCAGCAAGAATCGGCATCGCAGAAAAGTCGCGGGACTCGTACATCTGCGCCGCGAGGGCGCGAACCGTGCCGGTGCGCCACTCAGGGGCGAAGGCAACGGGGCGGAATGGGTTGCCGAAGATGCAACGGAGCAGTTGTCCTTCGCATTCTCCTGCGAAGTCCATTGCTGCCATCTCTACCGGATCTGCTCCACCAAAATACAAGTCCCAAGCGTTGTCCCAACTATTCTCCCCCGTTGGATCGTGGTCGCCTTGAACAGTAGCCCACGCCGCCCTTGCGCTGGGGGTTGTAAGGGTGCCTAACGCATTACGCCACACCGCCTCCAATTCCTCGGTTGTTGCTCGACCGTCGGCGTACCGCTCACCTACCTCAATCGCCATTCGCAAGCGATCGCCAGTCAAAATGCGCCAAAAAAATCGACTGCGTGCGACGGCAAACAGACGCATCTTCCGGTCACTTACAGTGCCTTTTAGATGGCGTAACATTACCCACGAATCGGTTGCCGCTAACCATTCCGTTTCGGTCATCACTTGCCCTATCGAATCGCTTCGTGATATCCGAAAGCAGCCTGCTCTTCCCAGAAGCTCAAACACGTTAGCCTTTATTACCAGTCACAGCAAGTTCAGCGTCCCGCGAGTCACGCCAAGCCCGTTCAGCGCCCGGAGTTGGCGCCACGTTTCGCGCCCGTCGTCCGCTCCCGCAATGACGCGCGCGTATCGCGTGAGTAACGGCCCCACCTCCTCCGGCGTCTCACGCAAGAGGTCCACGCGGAAGGTGCGCAGCCCCAACTCCCGCATCCGGCCCACGTACTCCGCCGCGCTCTGGGCCACGCTGTTGAACACCGTGTTCCGGCACCCCGTATCGGCATGCACGGGGAGCCGCGCGCCGGTACGGTCCTTTAACTCCACTTTGTGGGTGTCGCACGGGCGCCCGCAGTCGCGGTGGTCCTTGCCGGAACTCAGGAACGCGGCAAACACGCAGTGCTCCATGTGAAACATGGGCATGTGCTGGTGAATGACCGGCTCGAACCGCTCGGGCCGCGAGCGCCGGATCAGTGACGCGAACTGCTCCCAGTTCAGATCGTAGCTCGGGGTGAGGCGCTCCAACCCAGCTTCCAGAAGTACCCCGGCGGTGAGTTCGTTCGCCACGTTCAGACTGAAATCGCCGATCAGACGCGCGCCCGGGAGCTGTTCGCGGAAGTAGCCGATCGACGCAAGGTTCCGCACCAGGACGATGTCGGGTTCGGCCCGCGCAACGAGCGCCTGGAACCCGTCTTCGCCGGGCTTCCACACGCGCACCGGGGCCAGCCCGATCGGCACGCCGACCGCCCGCGCTTTCGCCACGGCGTCCTTGTACCGGCGCATGTCCTCGAAGTCGCAATACACCGCGGCCGGTTTGAAAAGGCCGTCGGGCGGCGCCCACGCGAGTACCGCATCGAGTTGTTCGAGGTTGCGGACGAGCACCGTCAGAGAAGCACCTTTTCCCCCAACGCCCACCACCGAAAAGGGAGAGGGTTGGGCGGAGAGGTCGCGCCGCAGCACCGTCAGCGCGTCACCTTCCGCAATCGCGTGCTTCTGCTGCCCGCTCCTCGCTTCGATTAGCGCTCCGGAAGCCTGGCGCCGGAGGTCGTTGAGCACGCTCCGCGGCACCATCACCCCAGAGGGAAGTTCCTGCACGACTTCGCCCAACTCGAACGGCGTGTCCCCGAGCCGCGACAGTTGCTCGCGCACCTCTTCGGCCGAGGTCGGTTGCTTGCGGGCCACTTCAAGCGGCCCCGGCCACGTTGCGGTCGTGGTGTTTGTGCCGTCGGAAAGCGACAGCGTGAGCGCGCCGCCGACCGCACCCGTCACGCGAGCGGTCGCGGTGACGCGCCGCGCGAGTTTGTCCTGCGAATAGCTCTGTTCGAGACGCTTCCGTAGGGCCGGGTCGTCGGTCTTGTACACGTCACACCCGACCGGAACCTGCGAGAAGTCGAGCGCGCCGTCTTCAAAGTATAGTTCGACCACCGAGCGCAGGGCGATCACCCGCCACACGCGCCCGCCGGGCTCCTTCTCCTGGGGCTTGCCGATATCGAACAGCACCCCGTCACCCGCGTTGACCAGCCCGCCGACGGACTCGCACAACTCGACCCGCACGCCGCTCTTGGTGAAGCCGACCACCCGGCCGATGCGGATGCCGCGGCTCTTCGGGAATCGCCCCCGCACGAGCTTCTGGTGGTTCACCCCTTCCAGGAACCCGGGCGTCAAGCCGCGGCTGAACGTCTGTTCGAGGTCGAGCTGCTCGCGCCGCGGGAGCGCGAACTCGTGCCCGCTCAGCTTCGCGTCGAGCGCTTTGCGGTACGTCTGGGTGGTCGATGCGACATACGGCCCGCCCTTCAACCGCCCTTCGATCTTGAACGAGATCACCCCGGCGTCCACCAGATCGTCGATGAGGTCGAACGCGGCGAGGTCTTGCGGGCTGAGCAGGTACGCCCGGTCGCCGAGGTCGCGCGGCTGGCCGTCGACGATCATCTCGTAGGGCAGCCGGCACGCCTGCGCGCACTGCCCGCGGTTCGCGCTGCGCCCGCCGAGCGCCTCGCTCGTGAGGCACTGCCCGCTGTACGCAACGCACAGCGCGCCGTGAACAAACACCTCAACGGGGGTCGGAGCGGCCGCCGTCACTTTCTGAATGTCCGCGAGCGAGAGCTCGCGCGCCAGCACCACGCGCTCGACGCCGAGTTCCGTGACGAACGCGATGCCGCGCGGCTCGGTCAGCGTCATCTGGGTGCTGCCGTGAACGGGCAGGGTCGGCGCGATCCGCTTGATGAGCCTGACGAGGCCCAGGTCCTGAACGATAACCGCATCCGCCCCGGCTTCCGCAACGGCTCTCACGAACGCGCTCACGGATTCGAGTTCGTCGGAGAAGATGAGCGTGTTGAGTGTGACGAAGCCCCTCACGTTTCGGGCGTGAAGGAACCGCATCACCTCGGGCAGTTCTTCAAGGGCGAAGTTGGTGGCGCGGGCGCGGGCGTTGAAGTTGCCGAGCCCGAAGTAGACCGCGTCCGCCCCGTTGGCGACCGCGGCGCGCATGGCCTCCCAGTCCCCCGCCGGGGCCAGGAGTTCGGGTTTCACTCGCAACGGGTCTGCTCCGGAATCGCGCATGGCGTCATTCTACGACCGGCCCCCTCGCGCCGAATACGTTTGCGCTTCGGGATCGGGCGGAGGCGGGGGGCCCGTCTGTTGTTCTTTGACGGGGGTTGCGGGCAATCGGAACGTGAACCGGCTACCTTGCCCCAGTGCGCTTGTCACGCTCAATTGTCCGCCGTGGGCGTGTGCGATCCGCTTCGCCACTGCCAGCCCGAGCCCCGCCCCATCCACGCCCCGCCGGCGGGCGTCGTCCGACCGCACGAACGGCTCGAAGATGCGGCCCGCATCGGCCTCGCTGACCCCGGTCCCGGCGTCTTCAACTGACACCTCAACGGCTGCTCCTGCCAACCCCACGCGGACCCAGATCGGCGTGCCCGGCGGGCTGTATTTGCAGGCATTGTCCACCAGTACATCGACCAACTCGCCCAGAAGCACCGGGTGAATGTTCGCCTTGGTGGCGGTTGCCTCCGCTCGGATGTCCGCGGCGCGGGGGTGTTCGGTCCAACCGGTGCGGACATGTTCGGGTAGCCAGACCCCCAGGTCCACCACTTCCTTTTCTGGTAGCCCGGCGTCCGCATCCGAACGGGCCAAGAACAGGAGCGATTCGACCACCTTGCGCAGCCGGTCGGCCTGCCGGCGAACGGACCCCAGTACCCGCCGGTACTCGTCCCCGTCCCGCTCCCGTCGCAGGGCCACTTCCACCTGACCGAGCAGAGCGGTGAGCGGCGTGCGGAGCTGGTGGGACGCTTCGGCGGTGAAGCCCCTCTGCCGCTCGAACGCTTCCTCCACCCGACCCAGGAGGGCGTTGAACGCCGCTGCGAGGTCGGCCAACTCGTCCCGTGCTGAAGCGACCGGCAGCCGTGAACCGAGGTCGGCGGCAGTCATTCCGCGGGCCGCGTCCGCCATCCGGGTAACGGGGCGTAACGCCCACCGACAGGCGGCCCGGCCCGTAACGGCAGCGATCACCCACACCACCAGAGACACGCCGGTGAGGGCAGCAGCCAGTTCCCGCAAGGTGGCCCGGACGGGCTCGAGCGACACGCCCCCCGTCACCACCAGGGCCGGAAATTTCTGCCCCGACCCCGTGGGCGGGACGAACGGGAGGTCGGGGTTCGCGGCCCCCACCCGCTCCTGCCGCACGAGCCACCGGCCCCCCTGCCACCGGACTTTTTTGGTGGGCCGCTGTGTCTCCCGCAGGTGGGCCGCGGTGTCAGTCAGGAAATCGGCCGCGCCCGCCGGCACCGCTCGGTCTATCGCCTTC
>DASWYH010001191.1:0-1535 GCA_036405095.1 Gemmata sp.
CGGAACTGCTCGCGGTGGCGGTGGCGCTGTGTGCGGTCGCCGCGACCGCGGGCGTGCTCGGGTTCAGCAAACGGGATGTGTAAGGGGGCGCTTCAATGGCGGACGAAACGGAACTGGCCGAGCTGCGCGCACGCATCGGGAAGCTGCGGTTCGACGAGCAGCTCTATCTGTTCGAGTTGCTACTGGGCGACTACCGCCGAAGGTGCGACGAGGCGCGGGCCGCGGTCCGCGCGGAACTCGACGCCCAGCGCGCGCCGGAGTTCCTGCGCGCCCTCTCGGTCCCTTTCACGTTCCCGCCGGAGGCGAAGCGTGAAGCGGGGTGAGATTTACGTCGTGGATCTCGGCCCGGTCGTCGGGCACGAAGCCGGGGGCGTGCGCCCGGTCGTGGTCGTGTCGAACGACGTTGCGAACCTGGTGCCGGTTCTCGTTGCGGTCGTTCCGACAATTCGCCTGGCCGATTCGACGACTCGGGCCGGGGTGGTGGTTCCCGCCGGGCGCTCCGGCTACCCGGATGATTTGGTGGCGCTCGCCACACACGTCCGGGTTCTCGACGCGAGCCGGTTCCCAGAACACCCGGCGGGCTCGGTTCCGGTCGATCTCATGGCCAAAATCGACCTGACGCTGAAAGTGCTCCTCGATCTCCCCTGACGGTCACTTCCGCGCGTCGAGCGCGAAGTACAGCTTCTGCTGAGCCGGTTGGCCCTTGAACATCACCCCCAGATACAGCCCGGGTTCGATCTCGCGCACCTCGTCGCGCACGTCGGGCCACAGCTTCGAGCCCGAGTAGTCGAGGATCAGCGCCGGCCGCCCGTCGATCAGGCTCTCGCCCTGGTAGACGGTCGCCGGGATCGCGCGCCCGAACCCGAACACGCGGTTGATCATGGTGCCGTCGGCGCGGAACACCTTGCCCTGCCACACGACCCGCGTCGCGCGGGCGTTCAGCGCCGTGAAGCGCGAGCCCGGGTTCTTGATCGCCCTTCCGGGCACGAATCCGCTGGGCGCGGGGGCCGGGGGCGCGGCCAGGTACAGCGCCTCCAGTTCGCTCTGCGGCATGCGGACGAGGTCGTTCATTTCGAGCCGCCGATCAGCGCCCGGTGCTCCGGCCAACGCGGCCGGGGCCGTAACGAGTACCCCCGAGAGAACCGCCACAAGCATCAAGCCGGGCACGGTCGCCCGGCGCAGGAAGCGCGTCATGAGTGAATCCCCGATATCCCCGGATCAGAAGCGTCACCAGAACCGGTATTCTTCACGCAGCTTGTCCCGCCTGCGTGATCAATGTTCCTTTCCGCAGACGTGGGGCCACGGGGTCGTCCGCAGAACCGGGCGAATCGCTATTCCAGGCCGAGGATGGAATCGATGACCCAGCACCCGCGGGTATGCACCGGCGGCGCGGGAACGGGATAGCCGGCGGGCGGTCCGTTGGGGAACGGCCCGGTTTCGCGACAGTGCGCGAGAACGGCCGCGCTGGTGCAACCGGCGCGTTCGAGGAGGGCCGCGAGGTCGGGCATCCGCTCAAAAGCGTGGTGGTCGTAAAT
>DASWYH010001192.1:0-4493 GCA_036405095.1 Gemmata sp.
CGGTGCGCCGTTCCTCGCGCGCTGGATGGGGGGCGAACAGTACGCGCGGTGGTGCTACCCCGCGATGGCCGTCCTCTCGGCGACCCTGACCATCGGCGTGGCGCAATCGGTGAGTTCGCGGATCCTGTACGGCATGGGAAAGCTCAAGCTCTTCGCCCGCCTCGCGCTTGTGGAAGCAGCAGTAAACTTGGCGCTGAGCCTGGCGCTCGTGGGGCCGTTCGGCGTTGTGGGGGTTGCGGTTGCGGTGGCGGTTCCGAACGTGCTGTTCTGTCTGTTCGTGATCGGTTACTCGTGCCGAACGCTCGAGGTGGGTCTGTGGCGGTACTTCCACACGAGTTGGCTCAAGCCGCTCTGCGCCGCGGGTGTGCCGCTCGCGGTCTGGGGCTTCGTGGCACCTGTCGAAGCGACGTGGTTCAGCGTCGCGCTCGGCGTGGGCGCAGGGCTGATCCCATTTGGCATTGCGGTCGCCGCGCTCGAACTCGCGCCGCGGCGCCTCCCCTGTCGGGCGAAGTTCACTCGGCGCCTTCCGGCCCTATCAGGTCCACTAACTGCTGAGGCGTGACCCCGCGAACCAGGATCACCTTGTTCCGGTTGGTTTGCCCGCTGAGCAGCGCCAGTTGCGACCGCTGCAACTTGAAGTGCTCGCGGAGCAGCGCGAGAACGGCGTCGTTGGCGCGCCCGTCTTCGGGCGGGGCCGTGACCGAGACCCGCAGCGCCCCGCCGCGCTCCCCCAGCACCGCACTCTTCTTCGCTTTCGGTTGCACACGAACCGCGAGTGTCGCGCCTTCAGCGTGTTGCGTGACCGCGGACGACATCGGCTCTCCGTTCTTGAAGTTGCACGTGCTCCCCGGGCTCGTGCGCCGCGGGCCGCTCACGGCTGTCAGACGATGGACCGCCCGAAATGCCAGGCGAGCAGGCGGTTTTTCGCGAGCGATCGGGGGCCCGGCTCCATCACGCCGCCCCTTTTGATACCCAACGCGTGAGCAAGGGAGCAACCCCGCGCCGTGCTCGCGCGCCGGATTCGTCGCGTGTACCACCGGCGCCGCGCCTTCTAGTCAAACCGAGCGCGGGGACCGGCCGCCCCCCGTCATGGACGCAGTTCGACGCAGGCGACGCTCCCGGTCCCGCGGACGTACACGCGGGTGCCGACGAACGCCGGGTGCGCGTACACGCCCCGTTCGTCCTTGCCGAACACCGAGAGCCGGCCCAGTTCCGTGTACTCCTTCGCGGTCGCGTCCAGCAGGATCAGTTCTCCCGATCGGGACACGACCAGGACGCGCGTGTCCGTCGCGACCGCCGCACAGTACCGGGAATACGCGGTCCCGGTCTCCTCGTAGACCTCTTTCAGCCCGTCCCTCAAGTTCAAGCAGAAGAGGCGGTTCCAGACCCCGAACACGAGGTCGCCCGCGACCACCGGCGTGTGCGAATCCGGGGCCAGCTTCTTGTGGGTCGCCACCGGCTTCGGGTCGAGCGTGCCGTCCGCCTTGAACGCGAACAGCCGCGCCCCGGTGTTCTCCGTCGCCACGAGCAACTTGTCCCCCACGACGACCGGCGTGGGCACGTTGAAATCGCCCCGCTGCTCCGGCTTGAACGTCCACAACCGTTTGCCGGTCTTCGGCTCCCACCCGCCGAGCGTGTCCGTGTCGTGGCCGATGATCTGGAACGTGCCGCCGAGCGTCGCGGCGATGAAGGAACCGTACCCGGTCGGCCGGCCCGGCGCCTTCCACACCGGTTTGCCGGTCTTCGGGTCGAGGGCCACGAGCGCCGCGTCCTTGCCACCCGGCGCGACGATCAGCTTCCCGTCGGCGATCAGCGGGGAGTCGCACACGCCCCATTTCCGCTCGTCCGTTGCGTCGAACTCGTCGCGCACGTTGAGCGCCCACTTCGATTTGCCGGTCGCGGTCTCGACGCACGCGAGGTCGCCGAACGCGCCGAGCAGGTAGGCGTGCCCGTTGTAAATCAGCGGGGTGGCGCGCGGCGAGTTGCCGTAGTCGAGCCGGCCGGGCGCCGGGGTGCGGTACGCCCACGCCTCCTTGCCGTCCGCCGCCCCGAGGCAGCGGAACACGTCCACCGTGTCGTTCAGCTCGCGGTCGGAAACGAAGACGTGGTCGGCGGTCGCCGCGACGCCCCCCAGGCCGGGGGCGGTGAGAGCGGTTTCCCAAACGGGAGCGGACGTGGCCGGGAGCGCGTCGGGCAGCCACGCGAGCCGGCCGTCCCGGTTCCGCCCGCGCCACTGGGTGTAGTCCGGGTTACCGGTCACTTTTTTTTTGTCGGCGGCGCGACGAACCCGCCCTTCGTTTCGAGCGCGGCACACAGGTCCTTGTTGGTCCCGAGCGCGAGCAGCGCGGCCTTAACGGTGTCGCGGTCGCCGGGCGACAGTGTGCCGGTCGCGAACGCGGCCACGAACGCCACCGGGGCCGTCTCGCCGATCACCCGCAGGTCGCCCTTCTTGATCGTCCCGCACCCTTCGAGCAGCGGTTGGGCGTAGGACGAGATCACCGTCGCGACCTTCTTGCCGCCCTTCGCCTCTTCGATCACTTTCGTCGCGCCGTCGGTGCAGGCGACGCACGTTTCGAGCTTGGCGGGCAGCGCAATTCCGAAGTCCGTGAGCACCTGCACGGCGGCCCCGTTCTTCTCTTCCGCGTCGGCGGTGCCGAAGTAGACCGTGTACCCCTTCAGGTCGGCCGGGGTCACCGCCTTGTCGGCCGCGGCCACGCAGATGAGCCCGGTCTGGGTGGTCTTGCCGTCCTTGCCGGCGAGTGCGGCCAGGTGGGTGACCGTCACCTTGTGTTCGGGCGCCGTGGCCCGCACCACCGAGTCCTTGCCGATGATCAGATCGGCCTTGCCGTTGGTCTTCTTGGTCAGCGCCCCGGCGAGCGTCTCCGCGTAGACAACAGCGACCGCGCGGCCGAGTTTGGTTTCCAGGTACTTGCCGAGCTTGTCGTAGTCGCGCTGGGCGTACCCCTTCACGCACGGGCACGAGAGCGGCGCGGCCAGCGGGTCCATGACCACCACGACCAGGGCGTTCGCGGGGATCGGGGCGGCGGGCTTCTCTTCGGGCTTGTCGGCGGCGCCCGCGACGGCGGGCAGGGCGCTCAGGCTCAGGGCGGCGAGCGCCTCGCGACGGTTCAAGATGTCGGACATAACGGGCCTCGGGTGGAGCGGGTGGGAAGGAACCCCGTGCCGGGGTCGCGGCGCGGGGCCGGGGCTTCACTTGGACGACTTTTCCAGGATGTGGAACTTGGAACCGGGCAGGTCGCAGAAGTAGATCTTCTTGGCGTCGGCGGACACGGCCACCGCCACGTTCTTGCACCCGCCGGTGAGCTTCACCACCCCGGCCGTCTCGATGAACTCGCCGGACGGGCCGAACCGCTTGATGACGCCCTCGCTCTCGGCCGTGTAGATGTCGCCCACCCCCACGGCCCGGATGTTCATCGGGTTGCAGCACCCGCCGAAGCACTTCGGGTCGGTGTCCAGCCCGCGCTTCCCGAACGCCCCGATCTTCTTGCCCTCGCGGTCGTACCGGGCGAACTGGTGCTTCGTGTTCTCGGCCACGAGGACGTCCGGGCCGTGGCACTGGATGTCCATTTGCCCGCAGCACCCGCCGATCTCGCTGAGGATCTGCTTGGGCTCCTTCAGGTCTTTCGTGAACCGCCACACCGCGTACCCGTAGCCCAGGTCCCCGCAGGCCACGAACACGTCCTTCTCGGACACGGCCATGCCGTTGGCCACCCGCATCCGCCCGGTCATCTGTTCGAGCACCTGGTCCACCGTCTTGCTCTTGTACTGGGTCTCGATCTGCTCGTACTGTTTGATGATGTTCTTGAACTGCTCCATCTGGCGCACTTCCGTCTTGGAGCGGTCCTCGGGCTTCTTGTCCTCGATGGCCTTGAGCTGCTCGGCGATCTGCTTACGCGCGTTGGCGTAAATCTGCGTCATCTGCTCCTTTTCCTTCTTCAACTGCGCTTCGGCCTTGGCCCTCATCGCGTCCTTGTTCTTCAGAGCCGCGGCGACGTGGGGCAGTTCGGCCGTTTCGCCGACCTGCTTCCCGTCGGCGTCGAACACGGCGATCTTGCTGTCGCCCGCAACGTAGATCGTTCCGTCCGGCCCGCAGTTGACAGCGGTCGCGTGGAACGGGACCGCCCACTTCCTGACCGCTTTGCCGTCCGCGCCGAACAGGTGGATCTCGGCGGTCGCGCCCTTCGTCGGCGCGCCGTACGGTTTGGGCGGGGCAACCAACCCGACCACGCGGCCCTTGCTGTCGAGACAGATGGTCTGGAGGGTGAGGCCCTTCTCGCCCTTCACGTCGATGGACGCGATCACCTTGTGAGTCGTGTCGAACTTTTCGGCCGGGTTCGGGGGCAGGGCCGGTGCGGGGTCGGCGACCTTCGCCGGCTTCTCGTCGGCGGTAGCGTAACCGGCCACGAGCAACAGGGCGGCCCCCAGGCGGAACAATTTCATGCGCTCACTCCGGAACGGTGGCAGGGGACAAT
>DASWYH010001193.1:0-2938 GCA_036405095.1 Gemmata sp.
TACCGAGTGTGCCGTCGGCTCCCACCGCGAACACACAGGTGCTGCCCCCGCCGTAGTTGGCGACCGCGGCAAAGTCGCCCTTCGGGCTGACGACGATGTGGCACGGCCCGGACCCGCCGCTCTTGTCCTCGTTGAGCTTCGTCAGCGCGCCGGTTTTGGCGTCGAGCGCGAACGCGACCACCGGGCCGCCGTCCTTGTCGCCGCCTTCGCCCACGGCGTACAGGAACTGTTTGTTCGGGTGAACCGTCACGAACGACGGGCTCCCCATTTCGGCCGCGAGTTCCGGCGCGCCCAGTTTCCCCGTCGCGTCGTCAAACTTCGCGCGGTAGATGCCCTTACTGTCCTTTTCGCCCTTGCCCGTGTACGTGCCGAAGAAGACCCAGTGTTCCGCGGCGCCCGCGGCCGAGCCGCCGGCGACCAGCGCGGTTACGAGAGCGAGACGAACGAGTAACATCGGAGAGGCTCCTTTTCGGTGAAAACGCGGTTCGGTCGGTTCGAGTGGTCCGGGCCCCGCGGAAGCTGACTTCGAGGTGTGCGAGGCCCGTTCGGACCACGGGCACGAGCCTGGGATCGATGGCGCCCCGAACCTTCCCACCGCCCGCGGACCGCTGCCCACTCGAAACTGTTGGATTCCCATTTCCGGGTGCGGGTTGATGATAATGACCGCCGCCGGGAGCGGGTAACGAAAATTGTCAGCGCGGTGTGTGGCGGTGCGCCACTGCCCGCCGGCGCGCGGGCGCCGGTGAGCGGTTCATCAACGCGCTCGGCCCGCTCACTGGCCCCGCGCCCGGGGAGCGGGTGGTATGATATCCGCGTTACCCGGCCGCGTTCCGCAAGACCGCCGGTGCACCACCCGAACGCAGATCGGATCATGTCACCCGACGAAGGCGCGTTCCTGAAGGCCATCGCGGACAACCCCGCCGACGAGCCCGCGCGCCTCGCGTTCGCGGACTGGCTCCGCGATTGCGGGGACCCGCGCGCCGGGTTCGTCAAACTGTCGGCCGACTTCCTCCGGTGCCTGCGGGAACTGGGCGAGCAGCGCCCCGCCCTCCCGCCCGAGTGGGCCGAGGTGGTGGACCCGCTGTTCAACCGGGTCCGGTTCGTTCTCACGTCCTGGGAGCACGCAGACGGCGACACGCGGGTGTGCCACGTGAACGTCGCCCCGGGCGAATTCATCCGGCGCGGGCACGTGCTGGCCACCCTGGAAAGCGACCGGATGGCGGAAGAGGTTTGCGCCGCCGAACCGGGCGTGGTCGTGGCGATCCTCATTGAGCCGTGCGAGCGCGTCCCGTTCGGGCGCCCGCTGCTCGCCTACCTCCGGATGCCGGTCGAGTTGCCGCTGCCGCAGTCGGCCCCGCCCGCGGTCCCGCTCCGAAAAGTGATCGCGGAACTGGAGGCGCGACGAGAAAAGCTCCGTGCGGGTTCGGCCGAACAGCTCGCGCGCGAATGCGCCGGCGTCTCCGCGGCGATCCAGATGGTCTTCGGCCGGCGCGCACTGCTTCAGGCTTTCGCCCAGGCGCGGACCCAGGGCCGCGTGCCGCCGGTCGGGGCCAGCGGCGCCGAAAAAGAACTCGCGCACTTCGGCGCCCTCATCGACGCGCTCCGGACGTTGCTGGCTCAGAACGGCCAGCCGACCGGGTTCGCCGAGCGGCCCGACGCGCCCGGGTGAACCGTGGGGCGCGAGCCGTTCTCCTTCCCCTACGAGCCGCTACAATTCCGGTTCATCCGCATTCGGAACAGTGGGAGCCGTCACTCATGACCGAGCCGTACAAGATCGTCATCGGGCTGGAAGTTCACGTCCAGTTGCTCACCAAAACCAAGCTGTTCTGCGGGTGCCTCAACAAGTTCGGGCTGCCGGCGAACACGGCCACCTGCCCCGTGTGCCTGGGGCTGCCGGGGTCGCTGCCGGTCATGAACGAGCACGCCTTCCGGCTCGCGCTCCGGGCCGCTCTGGCGCTCAACTGCAAGATCGCCGAGCACCCGGGCCAGGTGCGCGGGTTCACCAAGTGGGACCGCAAGAACTACTACTACCCGGACCTGCCGAAGAACTACCAGATCTCGCAGTACGACCTCCCGTTCAGCCACGACGGGTGGCTCGAAATCAACATCGCGAAGGACACCAAAAAGGACTACGTCGCGAAGAGGGTCGGGATCATCCGCGCGCACCTCGAAGAGGACGCGGGCAAGAACCTGCACGACGAGAGCGGCAAGGGCGCGGACACCCTCGTGGACCTGAACCGCACGGGCACGCCCCTCCTGGAAATCGTGTCGCACCCGGACATGACCTCGCCCGAGGAGGCGATCGCGTACCTCGAAGAGATCCGGCTCCTGCTGCGCGAGATCGGCGTGTCCGACTGCGAGATGCAGGAGGGCTCGCTCCGGTGCGACGCGAACGTCAACATCCACGTCCCGGTGATCGGCAAGGAGCACGCCGAGACGGGCAAGGACTACCACGCGACGCCGCTCGTCGAGATCAAGAACCTGAACAGCTTCCGCGCGGTCGGGAAGGCCATTGCCTACGAAGCCAAGCGCCATTACGAGGAGTACAAGAAGGACACCCAGGGCACGTTCCGGTTCGGCAAGATGCTGAAGACCACCGCCGGGTGGGACGACGCGCGGGGCGTTACGGTCGTGCAGCGCCACAAGGAAGACGCCGCCGACTACCGGTACTTCCCGGAGCCGGACCTCGTGCCCGTGGTGGTGAGCGAGGCGCAAATCGCCACGGAGCGCGCCGCGATGGGCGAACTCCCGCAGGACCAGCGCAAGCGGCTCGTGTCGCAGTACGGGCTCACCTCTTACGACTCACAGGTGCTGACCGCGAAGGGGCGGCCCACGGTGGCGTACTTCGAGGCCGTGGCCGCGGGGCTGGGGGACGGCAAAGCCGCGGCCAACCGGATGAGCGACCTGGTCTACCCCGCGCTGACCGAGCGCAAAGAAG
>DASWYH010001194.1:0-6811 GCA_036405095.1 Gemmata sp.
TAGCACTCGCGGTCGAAGTCCTCGTCGCCGGTCTGCACCTCAAGGGCGATGCCGAGCCGGGCGCCGAGCCGGTCGAACCACGATTCGGGGGCCACCTGGACCTCGCCCCGTGTCGCCACGGGGGTGCTGATCCGCAGCGACGACGGGCGCCCGTTCTTCCCCCGGATCGGGGTCGTGTAGTGAACGGTGTAGGGCGCACCGTCGAGTGTGCCCTGGTCCGGCACGTCGGCGAGGTACGCGCCGAACTTGCCGTTTACGGGCTTCGGCACCGCGCCGATGGGGCGGCCCCGGCGCATGACGAGCACCCCGACGACCACGAGCGCCGTTCCGACCGTCGCCACACCGAGGAAAATCATGAAAGCGAAGAGATCGGGTCCGCCGCCCTTCGTGAGCGCGACGACGGCACCACCGAACCCGACCAAATCTATGACGATACCGAGTGCCAGGAGAAAAAGACCGGTGCCGCGCATGGGGCCACCTCACCCGGGGTTGAATCCAGTCAATCATTGGTCACTGGCTATTGGCCATTGGCCAATAATGACCTTTGCTTCACCAAGGCCAAGACAGCAATCAATGACCAATGACCAATGACTGCCACCGCAGTAGAAGTTGCAGACGAGACGTCCGCGGTCCCAGGGAAACAGCTACTCCGTTAGCCGCGGAGCATCATCGAGACGTACTTCGTTTCGAGGTAGGCTTCGAGCCCCTCGTGCGCGAGCTCGCGGCCCATGCCCGATTCCTTCATGCCTCCGAACGGGCACTGCGGCGCCGCGGGCACCGGGTCGTTGATGCCGATGATGCCGGCCTCCAAACCCTCGGCCATCTTCCACGCAACGCTGAGATCGTTCGTGAAGACATACGCCGCGAGGCCGTATTTCGTGTTGTTCGCCTGGGCGATGACCTCATCAATCTTGCTGAAATCGAGAACCGGCATGACCGGGGCAAACGGCTCGTCCGTGAGGATCTTCGCGTTCGGCGTCACGCCGCGCAGGATCGTGGGCTCGATGAAGTACCCCTGCTCGAACGCCGAGCCCTTCGGGCGCCCGCCGCCGGTGAGGCACGCGGCCCCCTTCCCCGTCGCATCGGCGATCAGCTCGCGGGTCGCGTCCACGCGCTTCTGCTCGATCATCGGGCCGACCACAACGCCCTCTTCCAGACCGTTGCCGAGTTTCAGCTTCTTCGCTTCTTCGACCGCCACCTCGGTGAACCGCTTCGCCACGTCCTGGTGAACGAAGAACCGACTCGGGCTGATGCACACCTGCCCGTTGTTGCGGAACTTGCCCAGCACCGCGGCTTTCGCTACCACTTCCGGGTCGGCGTCCGGGAACACGATAAACGGGGCGTGCCCGCCGAGTTCGAGGCTCAGGCGCTTCACTTGGTCCGCGGCCTGGCGCATCAGGATCTTGCCCACCCGCGTCGAACCGGTGAAGCTCACCTTGCGGACCGCCGGGTTCTCCATGAACTCGCCGGCGACCTCTTCTCCCAACCCCAACACGAGGTTCGCAACGCCCGGCGGGAGCCCCGCGTCCGCGAGCAGCTCGAACAGCGCGATCCCGCACAACGGGGTCAGTTCGGACGGCTTCGCGACGATGGTACACCCGGCCGCGAGCGCCGGGCTGATTTTGCGGCAGAGCAGCGTCAGCGGGAAGTTCCACGGCGCGATCGCGCCGACCACCCCCACGGGGTGCTTGATGGTCATGTGCCGCTTGGCGGCATTGGCTGGGGGGATGACCTGACCGTAAGCGCGCTTGCCCTCCTCGGCGAACCACTCGAACGTGTCCGCGGAGTGCAGCACCTCGCCCTTCGCCTCGACGAGCGGCTTGCCCTGTTCCATCGTCATCACGCGGGCCAGATTGTCGGCCCGTTCCCGCATCAGGTCCGCGGTTTTCTTCAAGAACTTCGCGCGGTCGTAAGCGGTCAACTTCATCCACCCCGGAAGCGCGGCCGACGCGGCGGCAACGGCCCTCGCGGTATCGGCGCGGGTGCCGAAACTCACCTCGGCGATGGTCTCTTCCGTGGCCGGGTTGACGACGGGGAGTTTCTGGCCGTTGGAGGCATCGCACCACGTGCCGTTGATAAACATCTGGCGGTTCTTGACGGGCAGTGCGGCGGACATGGCGCGGCTCCGGAGTGTGTGGCGAGGTCGGAGGTATGCTAGGTGAACAGCGAAGAGGAGCCAACCTTGCCCCTCGCACCGCGGATCCGCCCCGCCTTACTGGCACCGCTCTCAAGTTGCGCGTGTTTTGGCCCTTTGGATTGAAGCCCTGGAAGGGCAACGGATGGTAGCCTGGGGTTCAGAGAGTCTTCGAGCGCAACCCCTGAGTGCCGGAGCCGCCTTCGGCTCTCACGAGCACCCTCGGTTTGTAACTCCTCAACTTCGTGCCCGTTGCACACAATCCGGCGGTGGCGGCCCCTCGTCTAAAGGGTATAATCCGGTATTGCGTTCACGCGATACGTCGGTGATGACACCCGGGTAGCTCGTCTGCCTTCGGAGATAGCTCAATGGCCGCGGTTCTCGACCCCAAAGACACCAAAGAGACGGCCTCGAAGCTCGGGGCACAGGTGGACGAGCAACTCGCCCAGGCCACCAGTCGCATCCGCGCACACGACCTCATGTTCGGCGGGCTGGTGCTCGTGGGGCTCGCGCTGGTCTACACCATCGCGATGGTCCTCCTCGACAAGTACCTCAACCTCCCGCAATGGGTGCGTCAGGTCTCGCTCCTGGGCTTCCTGGGGGCGCTTGCCGGGACCTCGTACCTCACCATCGTCAGCCCGCTGCGCAAGAAGATCAACCCCCTGTACGCGGCGAAGCAGGTCGAAAGCACCATCGACGACGCCAAAAACAGCGTGACCGGCTACGTCGATGCGCAGCAACGGGGGACGCTCAACGCGACCGTCAAAGCGGCGCTCGCGACGCGCGCCGCGAAGTCGGTCGCCGAAGCCGACGTGAACAAGGCGGTCGATCACCGCAGCCTCGTGTACCTCGCCGGGGTCGCGATTGCGCTGTTCCTCGGGTTGGTCGTCCTGTTCTTTCTCTTCCGACCCTCACAGTTCGGTTCTCTGATTGAGCGCACGTTCATCCCGTTCACGTCGAGCGTCATCAAGACCCGCACGCAGATTAACCTCGTCAAACCCGACCCGACGGACCCGACCATCACCGACGGGCAAACGGTCTTGGTGGCGGTCCACATCGGCGGGAAGGTGCCCGGCGCGGACAGCCCGGAGCGCGTGCGCTTGATGGTCCGGCACAACCCGGCGGACCCGAACTTCATCGAAGTTCCAATGGTCGAGGGCGAAACCACCCGCGACTTCGAAGTGCGCGTACCGAACCACCTCGTTCAGAACGGGTTCTGGTACAAGGTTGCCGCCGGCGACGCCGAGACCGCGGAGTTCAAGGTCAGCGTGCGCTCGCTCCCGCTGTTCACCGCCTTCCAGGCGACCTACGAAGCCCCGAAGTACCTGCGTCGCAAAACCGACACGCTGAACAGCCCCATCATTAAGGGCTACCGCGGAACGACGGTCACGCTCGTGGCCCAAACCAACCGCGAAGCCCGCGAGGGCACGCTCGTCATCGAACCGGGCGGCACGATCGTTCAGGCCACCACGAGCGAAAACGACCCCAAGAGCCTTCAGTTCAAGTTCAAGTTGCAGGAGTCCGGCCGCTACAAGCTCACCTACACGACCACCGACGGCGAGCGGAGCGCCGAGCCGTTCCAGTCCACCATCACCGTCACCAGCGACGCCGCCCCGACGCTCGTCATCGACAAGCCCGAAGAAGAAGAGGTGACGCTCCCAACGAACGGGCAACTCGTCATTGATGGCAAGGTCGGTGACGACTTCGGCATCGACACCATCACACTCAAAATGCGGCTCACCGGCGCGGCCGGGCGCGACCTCCCGGACCGGCCGTTCAAGTACGGCGAGAGCGTGTCGTTCAAGCGCAAAAAGGACGGCACTTGGCCCACGAACGTCGATTACAAGGACTCGGTCGATTTCGCGGCACTCAAGAAAGACGCGGCCGGGCTGAACTTCGAGCTGAAGCCCGACATGGTGCTCGAATACTGGCTCGAAGCCACCGACAACTGCACCGAACCGAAGGCCAACGTCGGCAAGTCCGCGGTAAAGCGCGTGCGCCTCGCGCCGCCGGTCGTTGAAGAGCCGAAGAAGAACGACCTCGATCAGCAGAAGAACGACCGCAAGGCCGAAGAGCAGAAACACAACACCGACCAGCAACAAAAGCTGGAACAGGAACGGCGCGAACCGGCCAAGAACGAACAGAACCCGGACCAGCAACCGGAAGGCAATCCCAAGCCGGATAACGCCAAAGGCGCCCCCAAGAACGCCGACCCGATGGGCAACAACCCGCCCAAGAACGACACGAACCCCGGCGAGCCGAAAAGGGACACCGGAATGGGCGGCACGGGCGGAATGAACGACCCGATGAACACGCCGAAGCCCACGGACATGAACGATAAGGGCGGCAACCCATCCAAGACCATGAACGATCCGTCGATGCAGCAGACGGACCCGAACAACATGGGAATGGGCACGAACCCGCCCAACACCGCACCGCCGCCGAAGTCGCCGGAAGACAAGGACGTGCAGCGCAAAGCGGACGAACTGAACAAGGCAATCGAGCAGGAGAAAACGAGCGGCGGGTCCGCAAAGAACAACGCAACGCCGAGCCCCGACGAGCGCACCGACCCGGCACAACCGAAGCCCCAGCCGAAGGGCGATATGGGGAACACCGGCGGCATAGCCGAGCCGAAACCCGAACCCGGCACCAAAGCGGACCCGATGCAAAAACCGGAATCGGCGCCCGCATCCGGGAAATCCGAAGGTAACCTCGAAAAGCCGGCCGATCCGTCGGCCCCAAAGCCCGACGCGGCCAAGCAGCCCAATAACCCGATGGGCGGGAATCAGAAGAACCCGGCGCCGTCCGAGACGCGCGATGAGCCATTAGGCGCTCCGTCGGGTGCCGAAAAGAAGCAGCCCGAAAAGTCACAACCGGAACCGAAAGACCCGAACAGGAAACAAGACCCGAACTCCGGTTCCACCGCGAAACCGAGCGGCGGGTCCGACCACGCCAACACACCCAAACCCGACGAGAAACGCGACCCGGCCGCCGAGGCGGGCAGCAGCGCCAAGCCGATGCCGGAACCGGCCCGCGGGGCCGACAAGCCGAACGAGCCCAAGGGCGGGCTACCGGACGGTGGGGCGAACGACACACAGCCCCGTAGCAAGCCCGACGCGAAGCCCAACGCGGGCGAAGCCAAGCCCGAAAAGGCGCCGCCCGCGGGGGCAACCAAACCGGTGCCTCCCAAAGAAGACATGATGAACCCCGGTGCCGCCGGGATGCCCGAAGCGAAGCCCGAGGGCAGCGCGAATGAACCGAAGCCCAACGGCACGGGCGCGGCCGAAACCAAGCCCACCAAGCCCGACGAGAAGAACCCGCCGGCCGGGGGCGCCTCGGGCTCCGAAAAGGGCGAAGACAAGTTGCCGCCGAAGAACGTCACCAAACCTGGTTCCACCGGTGGTGGTGGCGCCGGCACCCCCAAGGACAAGCCGCTCAGCGAGCAGGAGCGCAAGGAACTCGAAGAGGCCGCGAAGAACCTCACTTCGCCCGATGAGAAGAAGAAGCAGGCGGCGCGCGATAAGCTCGACAAAGCCATCGGATCGGAGAAGCGCAAGGAGATGGAAAAGCTCGCCAACGACCTCCGGTCGCCGGACGAGAAGACCCGCAAGGACGCCGAGCGCAAACTCGAAGAGCTGAAACAGCAAGCCAAAAAGGGTGGCGAAAACGACAAGCCCGGCGAGGCGCCCAAGCTCGACGAGAAGCAGATGAAGGAGATCGCCGACGCGGTCAAAGATCTGCAATCCACCGACGAGCAAAAGAAGCAAGCCGCGCAGCAGAAACTCGACAATATGGTCGGCGAGAAGGCCCGCAAGGACGCCGAACAACTGATGAACGACCTGAAGTCCGACGACAAGGACACGCGCACCGCCGCGGAGCAAAAGGTCAAAGACCTTCAGAAAGAAATGGAGAAGCGTGCCGCGGACCAAAACGCCAAGAAGGCCGGCGGCGAAAGCGCCAAGGGTAAGGATCTGTCGAAGGAAGAACTCGCGGACCTCATGAAGAAGGCAAAGGATCTGCAATCGCAGGACGACAAGACCCGCGCCCAGGCCGAAAAGGATCTCGATGAGAAGATCGGCAAGCAGAACCGCGAGAAGCTCCAGGAGCAACTGAAGAACCAGAAACCCGGCACGCCGGACGAAGAACAGAAGCTCAAGGACCAAATGGAGCAACTCGCAAAGGATCAGGGCAAGAAAGAACACGACCCGCGGCGCGGCGGATTGGGCTCCGGAGTGCGTACCAAGGAGGCAATGGAAGAGGACGCCCGCAACCGCCTCAAGACCGCGGAACTGCAACTCGAACAGTTCGAGAAGAAGCGCTACGACGAGGCGTTCAAGAAGAAGCAGGGCTTCACCGACGCCGAGTACGAGAAGTTCCTCCGCGACTACGAGCGGCACGTCGAGAAGCTGCGCGAGGACGCCAAGAAGGGCATCGCGAGCGGCGACCGGCCGCCGGTCGCAGGAACACCGGAAAGCGGTGCACCGATCACCCCCGGCGGCGCGGGCAAGATCGGCAATCGCCCCGGCACCAGTTCGGGCACCGCCGGCAACACGACCGTTGACGTGCCGGGCTTTGACGGCGCGCGAGAGCGGTTCAACAAGCTCATCAACGAGAAGAAATAGGGCCGCTGAGAGTGCGCCGATAACGGTCGGGGCGGGGCGAATCACCTTCACGAGG
>DASWYH010001195.1:0-5945 GCA_036405095.1 Gemmata sp.
CATCGGGCGGCGGGGCGGTGTCCGTTTCCGGGTTCCGCGCGGTGGCGCCCCGCTCCCCTCTCAGTCGCTTCTGGCGCCGGTCGCGCATGAGTCGCACCCCTCTTGCGGTTCGCACGGCCACGCCGTACAGCCACCCGGCCAGGTTCAGCCCGCGAACCGTCCCCGCCTTGCGGGCGAGAACGAGGAACACGGCCTGGAATGCGTCCTCCGCGTCGTGCGGGTCGGTTAGCACGCGCCGGCACACCGCCAGCACCATCGGCCCGTGCCGGCGGACGAGTTCGGTGAACGCGTCCTCGCCCCTCGCGCTCACGAACGCGCGCAAGAGTTGAGCGTCTGGTGTCGGGGTGTGGGAAACGGCGCAGCGCGCGAGCGCGACGGCGGAGCGGGGCATGATTCGGCCCTCCGGTTGAACGGTTCACCGTGACAGTGGGCGCCGGAGGGCACGCGCGTCGCGCTAATTCCAGCGGGCGACTTCGGTCAGCGCGCGCGACAGAAATTTCTGAACGTCCCGGGCGTCTTCGGCCTGCGGTTCTGCTCGCAGGTACGCGCGGAGCGGGTCGATCGCGCGCCCGGGCTGGTTCGCCTGGACGAGCAGCACGCCGAGGTCGCGGTGCTGGGTCGGGTCGTGGGGGATCAGTTGCGTGAGCCGGCGCGTGACCCGCGCCCCGCGGCGGTACTCGCGCTCCGCGAGGTACGCGGTCTTCAAGTTCTGAAGGATGCGGGCGATGATCGCGCCCGGGGGCGTCGCCGCGAGGGCCGCCGGGGTCGCCTCGAACGGGCGCCCGGTCACGCTCCCGATCAGCGCCTCGCACGAGTCGAGGTCGAGGAACTGTCCACCGTTGAACGGGTCGAACAGCACCTCTTCGTTGCCGTCCACCGCCTTCGCGATGAAGTGGCCGGGGAGCCCCACCCCGACCACGTTCAAACCGGCCCGCGTCCCGACCGCCACCGCCAGCACCGACAGCGCGATGGGCAACCCGACCTGTCGGTCGAGCACCTTGTTCAGGTAGCTGTTCCGCGGGTCGTAGTAGTTCTCGGTGTTCCCGGCGAACCCGCACTCCTCGAAGAGAAAGGTCGTCAGTTCGGCGGTGCGCGCGGCGAGCGAGCCCTTCAGCCGCGGGCGGAGCTGATCCGCGAGCCGGTCGATGCGGTGCAGGTACGTGCGCGGGCTCATCGAGCTATACGCATCGCGGGCGATGAGCAGGCTGACGCGGGCCAGGTCAATTTCAGCGTTCGGATCGACGGCGAGCGTCTCAAGAACGGAGGAAAGCTTCATACCCCTATTCTAACCACGCAAAGCAGCACCGTTGAAGGTGAGCCGCGCACACCGGTGTTCAGATTTGCCTTGGAGTTCCGCAGTGGTCTTGAAGCCGCTGGGCTTGGAGCCCTTCGAGTGCCCGAGCAACGAACCACGAAACTTCTATTGCTGGTGTCGGTATTGGCTTGACAGGAAATGACGGTGGGAAAATGACTCTTACGGTACTGATTTAGCTGCGACAAAAAATCGAACCGCACGACTCGCTGGCAGCCTCTCCCTCTACCAGCGAGCCGTGCGGTTAATTTGGCTCTCGCCGATATAAACTAATGCGAGCAGCGTGCCAAAGGCGAATCCGAGTGCGTGCAAATGTCGCAAACGCTGACACGGCCAGGGTATTTGGGGCAATAAAAATTTCGCAACATGATCGACAAAAATCTCAATTGCATATATTTCGCGCATATCGCCAATTTAAATGCCCGCCAGTTGGGCATCAGTGCAATTCACGTGCATCTCGGTTGATTGTTCTTCCTCTCTTCGCACACAATAACAGACGAGAAATCCTTTGGGGGCCGGTCCATGTCCGCGACGATTGACGACACCTACGCCGAAGCGTTTCGGAGCATCTACGCGAGCGTTCTCGTCACCGCACGCGACCGGTACTGGCTCGATCGGGCGATCAGCGCGAGCACCGGAAACGCAAGTAGCGCCATCCTTTGCGATTGCGAAGCGGGGCTCGATCGGTACGTGGAAGCGAGTGAAACGCCGGACGGCCGCCCCGGGGCCGTGATCCAGTTTCATGTGCCCCGGTTCCACAAGGACCGTGAATCGCGTCTGGAACGGTCCGTGCTGGTGCGTGTTTCGCAAAACGTGATGACGTGCCCCACAACAGCCGCCTTTAACGTGTTACCCGCGGACGGGAGCTGGTTCGCGAGTCAGCAGCCGCCCAAACCTGGGGCGCGGTGGTTCCCGCTGGGCCGAAAGGTGTCGTACTTCGGTGACGGGCACCAGTTCGCGGCCGAGCGCCACGGCCGCCGGTGCTGGGTCGTGCCGATCCTCAGCGGCGAATTCGTCATCGAACGGCGGTGCGGTTTTGCAGACGGTTTGATGGGCGGCAACTTGTGGTTCTTCGGGGCCACCGCCGACGCCGCGCTGGACGGCGCAACGAGGGCCGCTGCCGCTGCGTCCGAGGTTCCGGGGGTGATTCTGCCGTTCCCGGGAGGGGTCGCATCGAGCGGGAGCAAGGCGGGGAGCAAGTACAAGTTCTCGATTGCCAGCACCTATGCCGAGTTCTGCCCGACCCTTCGCGGAAAAGAAGGGGTCGCCTCGCGCTTGCCCGAGGGGGTAACGAGCGTTCAGGAAATCATCATCAACGGGGCCGATCTGCCCACCATCGTGAAGGCCACACAGGCCGCCCTTACCGCCGCGAAGGACACCCCGGACCTGCTCACGATTTCGGCCGGTAACTACGGCGGCCGGTTGGGAAAGAGCTTCGTCTATCTGCACCCCGAAAAGCAACCCGTGACGTGAGGCTCACGAACCCGGCGGGCGACAGCACCCATCGGTCTTGAGAGGATCGAAACCGCTATTCTTCGTTTCCGCTCGCGGGTTTCACCTCGCCGGTCTCGCTCACGGGCGCGCCCGTGCGGCGGGGGGCGCCGTCACTGAACCGCACGGCCACGGACGGCTTACCCACCTTGCGGAACGCCAGCACCTCAGGGTGCGCCTCCGCGTAAGCGGACAACTTCTCGCTGTCCCAGGTCACCGGGGGCGAGCGGTACGACGCCTTGATGCCGCCGGCCCCGACGCTTCGGCCCAGTGACAGTACGAACTCGCGCACGTCCTGTTCCGCTTGCGCGGATTCGGCGCCGGCGGCCTGAATCTGCTCCGCGAACGCGGCGTCCACCGCATCGAGTTGCTCGCGCACGGTGGCCAGTACCGCGGCACGGGCCTCGCGGTACTCGGCTTCCAACAGCGACGCGCGGGCGCGAGCGGCCTGGAGCGCCTGGAACTTGATGGTGACGTGGGCCGCGAGGTCGCGCTCGTGCGCGACTTTTGCCCACGCGCGCTCGAAATCGGTGGTCGCGGCGCCCTCGCCGCGCGCGACCCGCACGAACTGTTCCTGGCTCGGGGTGGTGGGCCGAATCGCTCCGGACACGAGCGCCTCCATCCACCGGCCGTATTTGGTGAGCAGCTCGCGCTCGGCGGGCGTGAACGGCGCGCCCGACGGAACGACGAAATCGTGCTTCGCGAGGAACTCGGCATGATCTTCGGGGTGCAGCATGGCTCCGACTCCGGGGCGGTGGGACCGGATTTATCGGCACGGTCGCACAGCGGGAACACGGCCAAAACGGGACCGCTCGTGGTCCCAGGGCTCGCGGTCCGGACCCGTGCCCGCACGGGCGAGACCGGCGGGGCACTGGTGAAGGCCCAGAGAACCAAACACCGAGTTGCTGCCGCGGCTCGCGGGCTCGCCTCGAACCAGGAGCGCCCACGGACCACACGAGAGGAAGCCACACCGCGTTAGCCGCCCCGATTCACGTGCGCCTCGGTTCACAGCCCGAGGGTCACAAAATCCGGCTACGTTGTCCCTAAACATTTCGTCATTCCGCCAGAATTGGGCTTTTTATTTCCCGGACGTAACGTATTATTCTGTGACGGGTGGCGGGTGCCGCCCTACCAGGAGCTACGAATCGCTTTGCTGCAATCTGCTTCGACACTTCTTGGTCCTTCGACTCTGAGCTACCCTCACAGCCTCCAAGACCGTCAAGCTAGCATCGTCGCAGAGGAACTGCGGTTCCGGATCGTCGCACCCAACCAAAGTGCGACCTTTTGTCCGCGGTAACTCGTTGAGTCCTGTCCTCAGCGCGGGGGTTCCGCGCAGCGTTCTATCGGGCCGAAAGCCCAGAGTTCAAGAAGTCCTATGGCGAAGAAGTTGTACGTCGGTAACATCTCGTTCCAGACCACCAGCGACGATCTGGTCCAAGCGTTCTCCCAGTACGGCACCGTGCTGGGCGCGCAGATCGTTAGCGACCGCGAAACGGGCCGCAGCCGCGGGTTCGCGTTCGTCGAAATGCACGACGGCGCGGACGAGGCCATTGCCGCCCTCAACGGCGCCCAACTCGCTGGCCGTACCCTGACCGTGAACGAAGCCAAGCCCCGTGAAGACCGCCCGCGTAGCGGCGGCGGCGGTGGCGGCTACGGTGGTGGCGGCGGTGGCTACGGCGGCGGTGGTGGCGGCGGGTACGGCGGCGGCCGCAGCGGTGGCGGCGGTGGCTACGGTGGCGGCGGCGGCGGCGGCCGTCGCGGCTACTAAACTGCGCGAACTGCGGAAACATTTCCGCGCAACACTCGATAAGTAATTCATCCGCCCCTTCCGACTCAATGAAGGGGCCGAGGAAGCAATCCTCGAACAATCGGGGCCGGCGGCCCACTGGCTACGACCTTTTCCCCGCCTGCCCGGAACCGTGCTGAACACGTTCCGGGTGCGAGCGGATGCCAACTTTCGGGACCAACGGGAAAGATTCCCGTTCGCCCAGAGCAACGGCAACCGCGAGCGGGTGAGAGCGAGTAGTCGGCGGGGCGCCGGCCCCGTGCGCGTTTCGGGCGCGGCCACGGGCGAGTGGCGAACACGTCCCTTCCATTTCGCTCCGCGAGAGGTTAGGCTTCACCTTCTTTCACCCCGGAAGCCTCAGCCATGTTAAAGCGATTCGCGCTGCTTGCCGCGGTCGGGACCGCGTTCGCCATCGTTGTTTACGCCTCGGCGGACAAACCCAAAGACGAGGCCAAGCCACTGCCCGTCCCCGAAATCAAGTTCAACGAGGTAAAGGAGATCGCCCCGGGGGTGTTCTTCCGGTACTCCTCCATCTCGGCGAACGACAAGACCATCCCCTTCGGGGGGAGCAACCACACCTGGATCGTGTTCAAGGATTACGTCGTCGTGATCGACGCGAACTTCCCGAAGGAAGCGGCGGACGTGATCGCCGATATCAAGAAGACCACCAACAAGCCGATTAAGTACGTACTGGACACGCACCACCACGGGGACCACGCGTACGGCAACGCGGTGTGGGCGAAGGAGGGCGCGAAGATCATCGCGAGCAAGAACGCCGCCCGGTTGCTGAAGACGAGCGGGCCGAAGCAGTGGGAAGAGGCCGCGAAGGACCGCAAGGACGTGAAGGGCAGCGAACTGAAACAGGCCGACATCAGCTTCGACGACAAGTACGAGCTGAAGGACGACACACAGCACGTCATCTTCATGCACTTCGGGCACATGCACACCTCCGGCGACGCGAGCGCGTACCTGCCGAAACACAAGATCCTCTGCACCGGCGACGCGTGCGTGAACGGGGCGTTCAACTATATGGGGCACTCCAACTCGCAGAGCTGGATCAAGTGCCTGGACGCGATGGACAAACTCGAAATCGACCTGATCTGCCCCGGACACGGGAAGCCGAGCCGCAAAGACCTGATCGTGAACGAGAAGCGGTACTTCACGGAGCTGCGCGCCGCGGTCCAAAAGGGGATCGACGCGAAGAAGACCCCCGAGGAGATCACCAAGGGGCTGGACCTCGCGTGGTACAAGGAGTGGACCGGGGTGGGCGTTGTCGAAACGGACATGAACAAGGACAACGTGAAGCACGTGTACAACGAGCTGATGGGCAAGATCGATCACGACCGGCTCGGGGCC
>DASWYH010001196.1:0-9047 GCA_036405095.1 Gemmata sp.
CTGTTCCCTGGAGTTCGGCATGAGTTTGGCCTCGACCTCGACCCCTGGCGCCGGGGCTCCGCCGGCGGACCCGCGCGCCGCCGCCCACGAGCTGGCGCAGGAAGCGAAGCTCCTGAATCAGAAGGTAACCGCAGAGGTCGCCCGCGTCGTGGTCGGGGCGGAGGACATCACCCGGCAGTTGCTGATCGCACTCCTCGCGGGCGGCCACGTGCTCTTGGAGGGGGTGCCCGGGGTCGCCAAAACGACCCTCTCGAAGGTCTTCTCCCGGCTCCTCGGGTGCCAGTATCAGCGGGTCCAGTTCACGCCCGACCTGCTCCCGTCCGACGTGACCGGCACCTCGATCTTTGACCGCAACAAGAACGATTTCGTGCTCCGCAAAGGGCCGATCTTCACTCAGGTGCTGCTCGCCGACGAGATCAACCGCGCCCCGGCAAAAACGCAAGCCGCGCTGCTCGAAGCGATGCAGGAGTACCAGGTCACCGTGGACGGCGAGACGATCCCGCTCGCCCTGCCCTTCCTCGTAATGGCGACCCAGAACCCGGTCGAGCAGGAGGGCGTGTACCGGCTCCCCGAAGCGCAGCTCGACCGGTTCCTGCTCCGGATCGAGATGGGCTACCCGGGCCACGAACACGAGGTCGGGTTGCTGAAGCTCTACAGCAAGCCGGTGGTGAACGTGGACCCGATGTTCAACCCGGAAACGATCCTCGGGTTGCAGCGCAAGTTGCCCGGCGTTTACGGCGCCGATGCCCTGTTCGAGTACATCGTGGATCTGGCGGAAGAGAGCCGCAAGCACCCGGACGTGGCGCTCGGTGCGAGCCCCCGCGCGTCGCTCAACCTGCTCCGCTGTGCCCGCGCCCGTGCGGTCCTGGAGGGGCGGCACTTTTTCACCCACGAGGACGTGCAGGCGGTCGCGTTCGGTGTCCTCGGGCACCGGCTCATCCTCCGCCCCGAAGCGGAAATCGAGGGCAAGCATGTCGCCGACATCGTCCGCGAAATCCTCGACGCCGTGCCCGTGCTGGAAACCGTCTGAACCCGGTGTCCGGGTTGGTCATTGGCCCTTGCCTGTGCGGCAAAGTGCATGTTGGAAGCCCGCCGGTAGCGGTCGGAAGCGCCGCACACGGACCGGTGACCAGTGACCAAACCCGACCAATGACCGATGACTAACCCGACTGATGGCCCAGGACCAATGACGAAATGATTACGGCCCGCGGCTGGTGGTTCCTGCTGATCGTCGCCTTCCTCATGGTGGTGGGGGCGTTCCTGATCCCCAATTACACCGCCGTTCCGGCCATTCTCGCGGTCACGCTGGCCGCGTGGTTCGCGTGGGAGTGGCTCCAGTTCCACTTCAAATCGAACGCGGCGGTGTCGCGGCTGCACCTCAAGCGGTTCGTCATGCAGGGGGGGCGCGACACCCCCATGCTGTGGGCTAATGTCCCCTTTGAGGTGCGCGTCCGCGTGCGGCACGACGGGTTCGCCACCATCGACTACGCGCTCGTTGAGGACCGGCTCCCGGCGGGCGCCGATGTGCTCGAAGGCGAACTGAACAATCACGCCACCATCGCCCCCGGCGAGCCGGCCGATGTGACGTACACCCTCCTGTGCCCGGCCCCGGGGGTGCTGCGGTTCGAGGGCGTAAAGGTGCGGGTCGCGGACCTGAACGGGTTCTTCTACCGGCGGGTGTTTTTACGCGACCCGGTCGAGTTCCTGGTGCTGCCCCCGCTGGTAAGCGAAGAAGGGCGCCAGCGCGCCGACAAGCGGTTCAACACCCTGCCGCCACCCGGGATCCACCGGCTGCGGCGCCCGGGGTCGGGGGACGAGCTGCTCGACCTGCGCGACTACCGCCCCGGCGACCCGCCCAAGATGATCGCATGGAAGACATCGGCGCGCAAGGACAAGCTCATCACGAAGGAGTACGAGAACGACGTTCCGGTGCGGTGCGTGCTCTTCCTCGACACGAGTGAAGGGGTGCGCCTCGGCCCGCCCGGCAACACCCTGCTCACGCGCCTGGCAGGGGTCAGCGCGGTCGTGGCCCAGGCCGCCGCCGCGAACCGCGACCTCGTGGGGCTCACCACCTTCGACGACCAGAGCGCCCAGCCGACGCCCCCGGCGCGCACGCAGACGCACATGATCAATGTGCTGCGGAAGCTCGCGGAGGTGTCGGCACTGCAACCCGGGACGAAGGGCGTGCCGGTGGACCAGCTCACGGCCCGCGCGTACCCACTGGCGCACGAACTGTATCCCGAGCTGATGGCCAAGAAAACCAACACGGTGCCGCTCGGCCGGTTGTGGAAGCCGCTGCTCGACAAGTGGTGGGGCTGGGTGGTGCTGGGCGTGGTGGTGCTCCCGCCGGCGCTGCTCTCGTGGAAGCTCGCCACCCTCATGGACCCCGACGTGGTCCGGCTCCCGCGGGCGCTCAACCGGGTGCTCGTGGAGTGGCTCGCGAACACGTTCAACTTCGGGGTGCGGGTCACCGGGAAAGCGGTGGGCCGTGAACCGCTCCCGCTGCGGCTCCTGGTGTTCGTCTTCGTCTGGGCGACCGCGCTGCTGCTGCCGAGCGTGCTCGCGGGGCTGTTCTGGCTGCTCCACGGCGTCACCGGGTTCTTCGGACTGAGCGCGATCGAGCTCAAGAAGCGCAAGCGGCTCGCGGCGCTGCTCTCGCTCCAGGACGGGGCCGGCCCCGACGCGATCGAGCGCTTCGTTCACGACGACGACGCCTTCGCCGAGCGGGTCGCGGTGTTCCTCCGACACCACCACCTCCGCTGCCCGGTGCCGCTCTACGACGAGCAGGGGCGCTACCGGTTCCGGTGCGCGGACAAGGCCGAGGTGCTCGGTTCGGCGATCATCCGGGGCGTGAGCCGCGCGCGTGACAACGAGCTGTACGTGATCCTCGCGGACCTCGCCGAGCTCGGCCCCGATATCGAGCCCCTCGTGAAAGCGTGCCGCGTGGCCCGCGCCCGGCGGCACCACGTCATGGTGATCGTCCCCTGGCCGGCGGACGTGCCCTCGCCGGACGACGCGCCCCCGCCCGCGGCGGTGCCCCAGAAGCGGCGCCGGAACGTGGACGAGTTGCCCCCCGGCGCGAAGCAGATGCGGATCACCCAGATCGTGCAGAACAACCTGACGCGCCAGTACCACGAATCGTTCCGCGCGATGCGCCGGGCGCTCGCGAGCGTCGGCGCGACGGTGATGCGGGTCAACGACGGCGACCCGGTCCGGCTTGTGCTGGACCGGCTGGACCGGCTCCGCGGGATGAGGAGCCGCCGATGAGCGCGGACAAGAAGCCCAAGGGGCAGCCGGAACTCACGTTCTGGCAGGTCATCGACCTCCTCTCGCGCGACCGCGCGGGGCGCCAGTACGCGCTCGTCGCGGTCGGCGCGCTGGCGATGATCTTCCTCGTGATGTTCATGAACGGGAGCGACCTGGGGGGGCTGCTGGTGGTGGTGTTCGGCGCCGCGGCGCTGGTGCTCCGCTGGACCGCGGCCCCGCCGTTCCTCCTGCTCATCGTTGCGTACTTTCAGGTGTTCCCGTTCGGGTTCCCGGACCCGGGTCCGGAGAGCCCGGGGCAGGTGTACCGGACGCAATTTCAGGTCGCCGACATGGTGCTGGTCATGGCGGCGCTGGTGTACCTGCGGGCGCAGTACCGCATCTTCGGCCTGGTCCACCAGATCGTACCGTTCGAGAGCACACAAAGGCGCAAGGGCGACACGCCCACCCGGCGCCCGACCGCCCACATCCGGGCCGACGAGATCGCGTGGCTGCTGGGCACCGCCGGGGCGCTCGTGCTCCTCGGCCAGGGCCTGTGGTGGCTGGTAAATGCCCTGGAGTTCGTACCGCTGGAAGAAGGGATACCGCTCCGGTGGGCACAGCCGAAAACGATGAGCGAGTACCAACGGGAGCCTCCGCCGGGCGAGTTCCGCCCCGGGGCCAGCCGGTTCTTCGTAATTCTGGGCGGGCTGTTCTTCGGCTCGATGCTTCTCCGTCTCGTGTTCGGGTACTGGCGGCTCCGCATGATGACTGCGGCCGAGGGCGCGATGGTGCTGACGGACACGAGCTGGGCGCAATCGCACCGCGAGCGGGTCCGGGTCGAGAAGTGGCGCGTCTGGGGCTGGCGCCGCGCCAAGACCCTGGCCGAGGAGGCGGAGCGCGCGGAACAGGCGCGGCAGGCGAAGGCCGAGCGGGAGGCCGCTCAGCGTGCCGCGAAAGAGCGGGCGCGCCGGGACCGCGCCGAGCGGGACCGCGAACGCGCGGTCAAACGGGCTAGTCCCGTCCGGCACAACCGACGGGACTAGCGCAAACCCGCGCACGGCGTCACCGAAATGGGGTTCTGCCTTGAGCTCGGAGCGGCCGCAGGAGGCTCCGAGCTCATGAGGCCAAAAGCGGTACCCCCACAAAACACCGAAAGCGGAACACGACCCTCGTTAAACGGGCCGACCAGCGACATTAAGGGGGCTTCTCGGATGAAGTTCGCGTACTGGAGCCGTGAACTGGCGGGTTGGGTGCTGATCGGCATCGGCCTCTGGCAGTTCTGGAACACCTACGGGCTGATCTCGAACCGGCGCATCTTCGAGGCCGGGCCGTCGGCGTTCATTGCGTTCATCATCTTCCGCTCGGGCATCCATCTGCTCAAGGTCGCCGTGGCGGCCCAGGCGGCCCGGTCGCTGCCCGAGGGCGCGCAGCCGGCAACGCGAAAAGCGAGCCGGATGGCGACCAGGTCGGTCGCGCCGACCCCGGCGAAGACGGTCGTACCCGGCCCGCGGAGCCGCTCCGTGTCCGTAAACGGGGCGGATTGACCGTGCCACGTGTCCCTTCCGGCGTGCGCGCGGTCGTCTTCGACGCCGTCGGGACGCTCATCGTTCCCGAGCCATCGGCACCCGCAGTTTACGCCACGACCGCCCGCCGGTACGGGTTGGAACTCACCCCGGCCGAGGCTCGGGCGCGATTTATCAGCGCGTACCGCGCAGAGGAAGCCGCGGACGTTGCGCGCGGGTGGGCGACGTGCGAAGAACGCGAGCGTGATCGCTGGCGCACCATTGTCGCAACCACACTCGCAGGAGTGAGTGACCCTGAGAGCTGTTTCGTTTATCTGTTCGATCACTTCTCCTTACCAACTGCGTGGCGCGTCAACCCGGATGCCGCAACCGTACTCTCCGCCCTCCAGGCACGCGGGTATCTGCTCGGGATGGGGTCCAACTACGACGCGCGCTTGCGGACCGTCCTCGCTGGATTGCCGGAACTCGCGCCGGTCGCCGGTCGGGTGGTCGTGAGTGCGGGCGTGAAGTGGCGAAAACCGGCACGGCCGTTCTTTGAAGAGGTGACACGCGCCACGTGTTGCGCGCCCGACGAAGTGCTGTTCGTCGGCGACGACCTTCAGAACGACTACGCAGGCGCAACCGCGGCCGGGATGCACGCGCTTCTTCTGGACCCGCACGAGAAGGGAGCGGGAGTTCCGCACCGCATCAAGAGCCTCTCGGAACTGCTCGGGTGAGGCACGGTGTGCCGCCGTAACCACCTGCGCCTCTCCGTGTCCACCGGCCCGAAAGATCCGCGCTCAAAAAGGGCCTGTTTTAGTGGCGCACCGGACGTGATGGTACGCGCATTGAACCCACGCCCCTGGTTCACGGGCCAGAGGGCCGCGGCTCCAGACAGCGAACGCGGGCCGTCAATGAATCATCAAAGAGGCCGCGGTCGCCTGGGTGCGCTCGGTTTGATACAGGCGGCGCCTTCGCACGTGGACCTCGAACACGTGGTCGCTCCCTCATCCCGCCGGGACCGCTTCGGTGGGCACGTCGTCGGTCGGCTTGAGCCGGTCGCGGAGCTGTCGCGAGGCCACCCGGTTCACCACCTCGAGGTATGCCAGCGCGCTGGCTTCCACCACGTCCACACTCACCGCACGGGCACGCAGCTTCTTGCCCGCGTGCTCGATCTCGATGCTGGCCTCGCCCAGCGCGTCCATGTCCTGCGTTACGGAGCGAACACGGTAATCCACGACGCGCACCTGCGCGCCGGTGACGCGGTTGATCGCCTTGAACAGCGCGTCGATCGGGCCGTTCCCGATCGCGGCGTCCCGGCGGACGGTGCCGTCCAGGTGCTTCAAGGTGACCGCCGCCGAGGTCTGTGACCCGGTGCCCGCGGTGCTCGTGAACCCGATCAGGGTCCACAGGTTCCCGGTGCCCTCCTGGAGCTGGTTCTCGGCGAGCGCCTCGATGTCGCCGTCGTAGATCTCTTTCTTCTTGTCCGCGAGCTTCTTGAACTCGTCGAACACCTTGTTGAGCTGCTCGTCGGACAGCCGGTATCCCAGGTCGGCGACCCGCTGTTTGAGCGCGTGCCGGCCGCTGTGCTTGCCCAGGACCAACTCGGTCTGCGGGATGCCGACGTCTTCCGGCTTCATGATCTCGTAGGTGCTGCGCTCCTTGAGCATCCCGTCCTGGTGGATGCCGGCCTCGTGCGCGAAGGCGTTCTGGCCCACGATGGCCTTATTCCGCTGCACCGTCTGCCCGGTCACATGGGCGAGCTTGCGGCTCACCGGGTACAGGTGCCGCGTGTTGATGCCGGTGCTGAGCCCGTAGAAGTCGCGGCGCGTGTGCAGCGCCATCACCACCTCTTCGAGCGACGTGTTGCCGGCCCGCTCGCCGATCCCGTTGATCGTGCATTCCACCTGCCGGGCGCCCTCGCCTAGCGCCGCGAGGCTGTTGGCCACGGCCAGCCCCAGGTCATTATGGCAGTGGACCGAGAGCACACAGTTGTCGATCCCGCGCACGTTCTTCTTCAGGTGCCGGATGATCGCGGCGTAATGTTGCGGGACCGCGTAGCCGACGGTGTCGGGGATGTTGAGCGTCGTGGCGCCCGCTTCGATGACGCGCTCGACCACCTCCGCGAGAAAGTCCAGTTCGGTGCGGGCGGCGTCCTCGGGCGAGAACTCGATGTCCGCGCACCGGTCGCGGGCGCGCTTGACGCCTTCGACGGCCCGGCGGGCGACCTCTTCGGAGGTCATCTTCAGTTTGAACTCGCGGTGAATCGCGCTGGTCGCCAGGAACACGTGGATGCGCGGCCTCTGCGCGTCCTTCACAGCATCCGCGGCCCGGTCGATGTCGGTGGGGTTGCACCGCGCGAGCCCCGCGATGATGGGGCCGTGGATCTGGCGCGCGATGGCCTGCACGCTCTCGAAGTCGCCGGGCGAGGCGATCGGGAACCCGGCCTCGATCACGTCCACACCGAGGTCCGCGAGCGCGCGAGCCATTTCCAACTTTTCGGGGAGGTTCATGCTGCACCCCGGGCTCTGTTCGCCGTCGCGCAGGGTGGTGTCAAAAATGATGACGCGGTTCGGATCAGCCGGCACCGACATAACGGACTCCTGAAACGGAAGCGGCCCCGGAACTGAGTTCCGGGGCCGCTGCAACCTCGTGGATCGGATCACCCGACGCGCGAAGAACACCGGCCCCGTGGCGGCTCAAGAAGCGGAAGGTTCGTAAGCAGCGTCAAACGGGGCATCGGACAACGTCTCGCGCAAGAAGGATAGTGGTACTCTACAGCGCCCTGGGCCGGGGAGCAACAGACGTTGTGTTTACTTCCGGGCAAAAAACAACGCTCGGGCTCGGGCGCAGCTGTAACCGGTGCTCCGTACGTTTACTTAATTGTCTCAAGCGTCTTTGCTACTGCCTCTCGCACGCCCTCACTGTTATCGAACCGGAGCTTATCGAGAGCCTTCTTCGTAGGCGGCCCCGTGTTTTCGTCCACGAGAAGGGGAAGTAGATTGACAGCCAGTACGCGAACACTCGCGGGTTCGGTCATCGATCTTGCCAGAGCGAGCACCCCACCAAGTGCTTGTTTCCTGTTCCTCAGGGGAGCAACGTGCTTCAATGCATGCGCACGAAGCTTCGGATTCATATTGCCGAGCATGACGATAACTGCCTTGTTGACTTTATCATCTTCTGGGGCGATTGCCACGAGGGTGCTGATACACACAAACAGAGCTCGGCGAGCCTCCACACATCTGTCGGTCTCCAAATTCGAACTGGCGACCGGAACTATACTGGTGGCATAACTCAACACGAGCGGAGCGAGTGGCTCGCCCGCCGCACCGAGTTGACCGATGTCGATGATATCGCGGTTATCTTTATCGATCACGACACCGAGTGCCAGTTTGTGCATCTTCGAGTCAACCATTTTCAGCGCGTCGGCGGCAGCGACCCGCACCTTCAGGTTCGGATCGAGCATCCCTTCGCACAAGGCGCGGCGTTGGCTTTGCGCCTTGTCGCCGAGTTCGCCCATCCCTTTGTAAGCTGCGACCCGCGTTGAAACCGTCTTACTTTTCATGTCCTCGCGAAATTTCGCGATGAGCGCTTTGGTTTCCGGCGCCAGTTCGTCGGCCGCAGCGGATGCTACTCCAGCGACCAACGCGATTGACCACCAGAAGCAGAGAACAAAGGAGAGCAGAAAGCAGGACAACGATCGCATGGGCAGCTCCTGTCACTTGCTTGACAAACCTCGCTCAGCATACCACCCACCGACGAATGGTCAAGCCGCGCAGTCGGGTGATGCGGCGATCCGCTCTCCCGTCACCAGCCCCCATCACGGTTACCGGAAGCCCGGAGGCAGTGGCGGGAGCGGCGCGAACCCGGGGGAATCGAACCCGCTATCCGGACGGCTCGGGTCACGCAGATTCATCCGCTTGTCGAGCCAATCGAGCCCGGCGTCGATGACCGGTTTGAGACCGCCGTTTTGAACCTTTGGCTGGAACACCTCGACCCGCAACCGGTCGCCGTCGCGCCGCACCGCCACGATCGCGGGCGGCAACTCACCGAACGCGGCCAGGAGCGCAACGCGGGCCTTCGCCACATCCTTCTGAAGGGCCGCGGGCGCGACCAGTGCCATCCCGCCCGGCACCCGGAGCGGCGGCTCGATCGGGCGCACCGGGCCGCCCTCCGCGGGCTTGCTCTCGAACGAGCCCAGGAGCGCGCCGAGGTTCAGGGCGCCTGCGAGAGCCGACCCGGGCGGAAGCGCCGGCCCCTTGGCGCCCACGATCGAACCGGCCGCGTCGGGCGTCACGG
>DASWYH010001197.1:0-1672 GCA_036405095.1 Gemmata sp.
GCCCGCTGTTGCCCGCGGCGGCCACGAAGATGTGCCCCGCCGTTTGCGCCCGGCTGATGGCGGCGGCCAGCGTGGTGTCGTACCCGCCCCCGCCCCAACTGTTGTTCGACACCTTCACGCCCATGCTCACCGCGTAGTCCAGCGCCCGGATCGCGTTGCTGGTGTACCCGCTCCCGTTGGCCCCGAGGAACTTGAGGGCCATGATCTTGACGCCCCAGTTCACCCCCGCGACGCCGACCCCGTTGTTCCCGACCGCGCCGATGGTGCCGGCCACGTGGGTGCCGTGGTCGTTGTCGTCCATCGGGTCACCGTCGTTGTTCGCGAAGTCGTACCCGTGGATGTCGTCCACGTACCCGTTGTGGTCGTCGTCGACCCCGTTCCCCGGGATCTCGCCCGGGTTGGTCCAAATGTTCGCGGCCAGGTCCGGGTGGTTGTAGTCCACCCCGCTGTCGATCACCGCGACCACGAAGTTCGGGTTCCCGGTGGTCTGGTTCCACACCGCCGGCGCGCCGATCTTTGTCTGCCCGTACAGCGAACCGTAGGACGGATCGTTGGGAGCACGGTCTACACGAATCAGCTCGTCCGGGCCGGCAGATACGACCCCGCCGAGCGCACCGTAAAACGCGATCGCGCCGCCCAGATCGGTGCCCGGTGTGAGGGTGACGCTGTAGATGCCGAACCCGAGCGCCTCGACCCCGCGGGCGAACGGTACGGCCCCGAGCGTGGCCCCGATGTTGGCCCCGGCGCTGGTGACGACCGTCACGCGGTCCGCGGCAACGCTCCCCGTGGCGACCAGTTCCGGCAGCGCAAAGTTGAGGTCCACCGATGTCGGGGTGGTGCGATCTTCCAGACTCTCAAAACTGAGGCGGGCGGAGAGCGGTCGGTGGGTGAGCGCCATGTCGTGTCTCTGTTGAATCTGCAGCCCGGATGCGTGGACCGGACCAGTTCCAACAGGTGTCTACATCGCGTCAGAAATGCGTGCCGCGGCGGCCGACGAAAAGGACTAACAATGGTGCGTCACATGAAAAGTGCGTATGCGAGGCGAACTCCGCGGTGCGATCCGCGCCAAGTTTTCCGGGGCCGTGCGAACCGGCGCCCCGGCGCCCCGCGCCCGCGCCGCGTGCCGCGTGCGGGCGCAGCACAGCGCCCCCCAAAAAGCGCTTCGCGCGGCTGTTTCTGTTGGTTAACGTGCGTGTCGAGCCCTTTACTCGCGGTTAGCGCCGGACGCGGTTATCGGGGCCAGCCGTGGCCCTTCCGGACCGTGCCTGTATCGCCCACGCGGCGCGAAAAATGATGCGGGGTATCGCTGCGGCCGAAATCCAGTAATGTCGAGCTGCACCAGGTCCACGCCGGGGTGTCGGGGCGCGGTGCGTTGGCGTGCGCCCCGACGCCCGTCCCATCACCCGCCTCGGTGCGAGGAGGTGGATCGCTCACGCCCTCGGACCCGCACATGAAACCACTGACACCCGTTCGGGGAGAGCCAGGAACTACTTCTGGTCCGCCCCTTTACTGGTATCGCTCCTGGGCGCGCCGCCCGAACTCCCCCAAACGTTCGATCCGCCAGCGGTGGACGCCTCCATCGCCGCGCAAGTGAAGGCAAAGGGCTTCGTGGGCTGTCGGTCGCGGTCATGCGGGACGGAAAGATTGTGTTCGCCAAGGGGTACGGCCATCG
>DASWYH010001198.1:0-5783 GCA_036405095.1 Gemmata sp.
TGGTGCGACACCACAGACGGTATGTGACGAATCGGTACGACCTCTACGACGTTGGGAATGTTGCTGAGCCTTGCCGCATCCCGCCGCGTGAGCCCATAGCTGATGACGAAGCCCTTCGATGTCATCGCAGAATCGTCTGCCGGGCGGACGCTCCGGACGAGGACCGTCGGTAATTTGAGGCGTGGTGCGGGGGCTGTGGGGAGCGCGCCTTGTGCCGAATTCGGCTGCGGTTGCTCTGCCACCGGCTCTGGTCGCGGTCGACAGCCGCAGAGGAGCAATGGGGCCAACACCACCGCAGCAAGCCGTTTCATCTGCACTCTCGCCTGAGTGGCGGGACACTCACCGCCTCATCAGCACTACTTCGCCGCCAGGTCAACGCAGACGATTTCCTTGTCGTTGCGGACGTACATCTTCTTGTCGGCGAAAGCGGGTTGGCACCACACCACCTTGCGCCCGAAGGCGTTGTTGGTCTGGTCCAGGATCTTGGCGCGGCTGATCTCTTCGTAGCCCTTCGGGGTCATCTTGCCGATCACCAGATCGCCCGTTTCGGCGAAGAAGAAGAACCGGTCGCCGTTCTTCACGATAAACGCGGTGTCGGACCCCTTGGCCTCCTCGCCCCCGACGGCCCCGGTGCTCTCCCACAGGCGCTTCCCGCTAGGCACCTCGACGGCGTAGAGCAGCCCGTCGTCGGTGTGCCCGTAGATGATGCCCTTTTCCTCAAACGGCTGCACGTTCACGGGCGACATCCCGAGTTCCTTCTTGTCCTTGAACACCACCTCCACGCCGGGCTTATCGGAGAGCAACTTGAGCATCAGGTTCTTGCCGCGGTAGCCGCCGACGAACAGGTAATCGCCGCTGCGCACCGGGGTCATGATCATCGACCCGCTGTCCGCGTTGTACGCGGTGGTCCACAGTTTCTCCCCGGTCTTCGGGTTGAGCGCGTAGACCGCGCCGGGGGCCGCGACGATCATCTGCCGCACCCCAGCGGCTTCGGTGATGAGCACCGGCGAGTAACCGGTTTCGCGCTGCGACCCGGCCTTCCACACCTCTTTGCCGGTGTCCTTGTCGAACGCGACCACGTGGCTGCCGTCGCCGCCGACGAGCGTAATGAGGTTCTTCCCGTCGATGAGTGGGTGCGCGGCGTAGCCCCACAACGCGCTCTTGGTCTTGTACTCCTTCTTGAGGTCCTTCTCCCACACGATCTTGCCGGTGTCCGCGGCGAAGCAGATGAGGTTCCCTTCGGCGCCGAGCGTGTACAGCTTGCCGCCCTCGACGGTGGGCGTGCAGCGCGGGCCGGCGGGGTAGCTGATCGTGTACTTCACCGGGTACTCGTACTTCCATTTTTCTTTGCCGGTTTTCTGATCGAGGCACAGCACGCGCTCGGTGCCGCTGAACTCCTTGCGGTCGAAGTTGGCGATCTTCACGTCCGCAGCGGTCACGTAGTCGCACACGAACACGGACCCGCCGGCGACGGCCGGACCCGCGTACCCGCCGGCCACGGGGGTGCGCCAGAGGATCTTCGGGCCGCCGGCGGGGAACTTCTCGATGATGCCGGTTTCGCGCCACACGTTATCGCGTTTCGGCCCCATCCACTGGGGCCAGTCGTCCGCCCGCGCGACGGGCGCGAGAGCAAGGACCGCGACCGCGGCCAGGAACACGTTGCGCGAGTTCATTGCGAGCCTCCGAGAAATAGGAACCGGGATATCTTCCTCAGCTACGGGGACCGGGGCAAGCCCGGAACGCACTGGCGTCGCAACGGTGTTACCGGGTAAAGTAACGACCCCACGAGGAGGAACCGCCCGTGAACGCCTCGTCAGCACCCCGCCCACAAGTGGCGGTACTCGCCGGGATCAACGGCGCCGGGAAGACCACCGCGTCCCAGCACCTGTTGCGAGACGCAATGCGGATCAACTCGTTCACGAACGCGGACGCGATCGCCCGCGGGCTGAACGCATTCAACGTGGAATCGGTAGCCGCGAAGGCCGGGCGGATCATGCTGGACCACCTGCACGAACTGGCCGCGGCGCGCCAGAGCTTCGCATTCGAGACCACGCTCTCGGGCCGGGCCTACGCCCCGTGGCTCCGCAAACTGGCACACGAGGGCTACGCCGTTCACCTGCTGTATTACTGGTTGGATAGCGCGGACATGGCCATTCGGCGCGTCGCCGAGCGCGTGCAGGCGGGCGGGCATCATGTACCCGAAGACACTGTCCGCAGGCGCTACACCCGCAGCGTGGGGAACTTTCTTGAACTCTATCGGCCTGTTGTGACGACGTGGCAAGTGTATGATAACACCGACTACAAGAGGCGGCTGATCGCGTTCAACAACGGCTTCTTCGACACGGTTCTTGAACCCGAAACGTGGAACGCATTTCAACGGAGTGCCGACAATGCCGGAACAAGCGACGCTACCGGTGAATGACCTCATCGACCTCGAAGCCATCTCCCGCGCACACGACGCAGCGAATAAGGAAGCGCTCCTCGAGCACGCGCGCATGGGCCGCCCCGTGTACATCTCCCGCGGCGGCAAAATCGTGGAGGTTTCGCCCGCGGAAATCTTCGCCGAGTACGGGCTCGACGAGTTCGGCCGCCCGAAGGCGTAAATCGCGCCAACACGAGACGATCTGCGGTGCTTAGAATGGCACCATGAATGCCATTCTCATCGCCGGGGCGGCCCTCGTCGGGCTGCCCGTTCTGCTCCACCTCATCATGAAGCAGGAGCCCAAGCGGCTCACGTTTCCGGCGTACCGGTTCCTCAAGCAGAAGCTCAAAACCAACCAGCGCAAGCTGCGCCTGCGGCACTTCATCCTGCTCGCGCTGCGGATGCTCATCATCGCCCTGTTCTGCCTCACGCTGTACCAGCCCGCCCTCAAGAGCGACCAGTTCAACATCCGCGGCGAACAGCCGGTCGCGGTCGTCATCGTCATCGACACCAGCCCCAGTATGGGCTACACCGTGAACGGCCAGTCGCGCCTCGACGAGGCCACCCGCCGGGCGCTGGAGCTGCTCGCCGACCTCCCCGACCGGTCGCCGGTCGCGGTTCTCGATACCAACGACCCGAGCGCGGTGTGGCTGCCCGACACTGGCGCGGCCCGCCGGCGCATTGAGGAGCTGAAAGAGACCCGCGGCGGGAGCCAGAATGTCAGCTCCTCTATCGCGGTCGCGTACCAACTCCTCACGAAGGTGGAACAGGACACCGAGTCGGCCGACCCGCTTAAAAAGCTGGTCGCGGTGTTCACCGACCGCACGGTCGCTTCGTGGGACGCGAACCGCACCGACGACCTGAAGAAGCTGCGCGAGCTGATCCCCCTCCCGAAACCCGAGCACGCGGTGTTCGATTTCGGCGCGGACCAGCCCGTGAACGTGTCGATTCTGTCGATCGAGATGAAGCCGCAGGTGCTCGCCGCGAACCAGCCCGCGAACCTCATCGTGACCGTGAGCGCGGTGGGGGCCGCGAACCAAAGCGTCGAAGCGACGATCATCCCGCGCCCCGCCGGGGCCACGAAGACCGACAGCGCGCTCACGAAGCCCGTCACCGTTCCGAACGGAGAAACGCGCGCGGTCGCGTTCGAGCTGCGCGACCTCAAGCCCGGCTTGAACCAGTGGGAGTTCGGCCTCAAGACCCCCGACAACTTGGCCTTCGACAACACGCGGTTCCTCACCTTCAAGGTCGGGTCCGGTCGGCGCATTCTGACGATCACGGACGACCCCAAGGGCGCGGTGTTCTGGCAAGCCGCGCACCTGGGGCAGCGCGAGTTCGATTGTCTCGTGGTGCGGCCCGAGCAGATCAAGACCGCGGACGGGGCCACGGTGGCGGAGTTCTCCCCCGACGCCAAGAAGCCGAACGAACTCGCGACCGAAGACCTCCGCAACTTCGAGGTGGTGTGCCTGCTCGCGGTCAACAACCCGAACGAACCCGCCGGCAACTCACTGTGGAACAAGTTGCGCCCATACCTGCGCACCGGCGGGAAGCTGATCGTGATTCCCGGGCGCGACGGGTGGACGGTCCCGGCCGGCTACAACAACGTCGCGTCCGACCTCATGCCGGGCACGCTCGGCAAGGTGCTCGACACCCAGCGCGTGAACCCGCCGCCGCCGCCGCAAACCGCGTCCAGTTGGTCCGAACCGCGCCCGGGCAAAGACGGCGTGACGTGGGTTCTGGACGAGAACGCACTGAAGCACCCGATGTTGAAACGCATCGAGGACTGGCGCCAGCAGGGAAGCGACCGGATCAACATCCTCGCGAACCCCCGGCGCACCACGAAGTTTTGGGAGGTGACCCCGGACCCGAGCGCAACGGTGATCGCGCGTTATCGTGATGCGGAGAAGCCATCACAGGGGCACCCGGCGGTCCTGGAACGAACCGTCCTCGACCCGAACGACAACAACAAGCCGAAGGGCAAGGTGGTCCTCCTCACGACGCGCATGGACGTGACCAACGACCGGGACGAGTGGAACAACTACTGGGAGCAGATCGATTCGAGCTGGTTCGTGGCGTTCCCGAACCTGCTCATCCGCTACCTGGCGGGCGACGCAACCGACGCGAGCTTCAACTTCCCGACGGGCACCACGGTAACGGTCCCGCTCCCGCGGGGCAAGTTGACGCGCGACGGGGTGGTGGTCTTCAACGGTCCCGGCATCGTCGGCAGCGAAGCGATCATTCAGCCGGGCGAAAAGCAAACGGAACTCCGGACCGGGCCGCCCAAAACGAACACCTCCGGCAACTTCGCATTTTCCACGCGGAACGACAAAACGGAGGTCTGGCGCGATGGGTTCAGCCTGAACCAGCCTGCGGACGAGAGCAACTTGGAGAAGGTCGAGATATCCAAGGTCGAGGAACTGGTGGGCGAGGGCCGCGTGGTCCCGGTGACGAAGAACGTGTCGCTGCGCGACCTCTTGAGCGTTACGATTGGCGGTCAGATCGACCTGTTCCCGTGGCTGCTGATCGCGGTGCTGGCGGTGCTGGTGCTGGAGGGCTTTCTCGCAAACCGTTTTTACCGGCGCGTGCGGTGAGCTGTCGGGTTGAGGTAGCGGTGTTGGCATTCCGAGTGGCTGTCAACGCGGGATTGCTCGGGGCGATTGCTGCGAACGCCGCCGCTCAGTACCGGAATGGGCAGTCGCACTTTTCCCGTTCTGCACCTCACCAGGCGCGAACGGTTCGGCGCGTGACATTACAAATCCGGTAGTTCCAAATTCAGGTCAGGCGACCATCCCTCTTCACGCTCAGGCATCTTCCCCAATAGCCTATGGGTGCGGTAGTTGCGTGATGCTCTGGGAGCTACACGGATGTTAATGGGTGCCGTTCTGGAGCGATTCATCGCCCACAGCCCGATGGCGGTCGCGGTTCGCGGGGCGTTCGAGTACGCCCTCAGCCCAACCCCTGTGGACGACCTGTTCGTCCGCACCGTCGGACATCGGGACGACCGCGAACTCCTGTTCTCCACATGCGTCGATCTGATGGCCACGGTCGTGTGCCGGGTGAAGCCCTCGATCCACGCCGCGTACCAGGCCGACGACCACATCCCGGTGAACGTCACCGCCGTCTACGCCCGACTGGCACGGGTTCCGGCGACGGCCGGGCGGGACCTCGTGCGGCACACCGCACAGCGGCTCGGGCCGGTGATCCGAGCGATGGGCGGGGCGGAACCGGACCCGCTCCCCGGGTACCGGGTGAAGGTGCTCGACGGGAACCACCTGGGCAAGACCCAGCGACGGATCAAGCCCCTGCGGGACGTGGTCGCCGGACCACTCCCCGGCCAAGCCTTGGTGGTGCTCGACCCGGC
>DASWYH010001199.1:0-3256 GCA_036405095.1 Gemmata sp.
CCGATGGCCGAACATCAGGCTCACCTGCCCGGCCGCGATAACAATCAGCGACACCGTTGCCGCGTGAAGGGCATCTTTAAAACATGCGCAGTAACATGATACCACACTCGCGCATCGTGTTAATATGAGCCCAGCGCTTCGCGCAGCCACGTGGGCGGGAAGTAGCTGGGTGTCACCGCGCCTCCTTGGCCCCTGTGGCCGAACAACAGCCCACCAACCGCGCCGCTCGTTCAATAGAGGTTCCCAAACGGGTTCCCGGCGGACCCGTTGGCGTCATCCGACTCCCGGTTGATGTTCCTCTTCACCCACCCGGCGAGGCGGTCTAGTCCGGGCAGCATCCCGTTCAGCACCACCGGTTCGTCGTCCTCGAATCGGATGGTCACTTCGAGTTCGCGACCGGCCATACCCCAGTACACGAGAATGCCCGCCAGACCGAACTGCGCGGCCACCCCGCTCGGGTCCTCGGTCTTGCGGGCGACCGACTTGATCTCGTCCCACGGGTACCGAACCGGCCGGCCCTCGCGCCAGACGATGATGCCCTCGGAGAACAGTTGCACGCGCTGCTTGAACGCGGCCACGATGCGGGCGATGAGCCATCCCGCATAGCCGAGGCAGAAGCAGACAACACCCAACAGCAGGAGCGGGTACAACCAGACGAGCTTCGACGGCGATTCGTCCGGGAACAGCACTATGCTGCTGAGGACCACGAGGCTCATCACGATCAACAACCCGCAAAAGCAGCCCGCCCCGGCGACGGACACGAACGTCGCCTGGAACTCGGCCAGCATTTGGCCGAACGGCTCGGGCCGCGACGCGCCGGGTTCCGCCGGGAGGTCCTCCGGGTCCGCGAGCCCGCCCGGTTCGGGGCCTGCGGGCTCGCGGGCCGGGTGCGGAACACGAACGGCGGTTCCGCACCCGGGACAGCGGACGGTTTTGCCGACCGCCGTCACCGGCACGCCGAGCCGTTTCTTGCAGCCGGAGCACGCGACCGGGATCTTCTCTTCCGCCACGCAACGACTCCTCGCAGTAGGACGCCCTCTCCACGACCGCCCTCGTTTGGAACGGGTTCGGCGTCCTGGGACCGACAACGTCATGCCGACGATCTCGTACCGGCCATCCAACAATAAGCTCACCGGCCGCGCACGAAGCGACACGGTGCTGGAAACAACGCAGATCCCGCGGTCCGGTGCAGCGCCCGGTTCGGCAGCGACGCGGTTCCTCGATACGCGCCCGCCCGCGCTTCTGCTCCGCCACCGTAGCGCATCCGCAGAGCCCGCGCCGCCGTTGCGTATCCGCAGAGCGTGAGCGCCACCACCGGTTGAGTGCGGCCACCGCATCGCACCACACGGGCCGCCGCGGCACCCGCCACCTCGCCGATGCCACTGTCTGTCGCGCCGCGGATCAACCGTTCGCTCATCCGCGATACGGTTTCCGGTGCTGCGCGCGCTCTTGGCCGAACAATAAGCTCACCGGCCCGGCCGCGACACCAGTGTGCGGCCGATGCGCCCAGGGAGCACCGGGAAACAGACTACATGGCCGGGTCCGGTGCAGCGCCGGGTTCGGCGTCTAGAGCGCCCGGCGACCGACCGCACACGCGGTCTCGGTACGCCAGCCATGCCTCGAACCCGCCGACGATCGCGGCCTCCAACGCTTCCGCGGTCGGGCACACCATCAATTGCGGATGTGCGGCCAAGTCGTCCGGCAGCTCCGCCCGCTGATCCTCGGTGACCAGTATGACGGCGCCGGGGTCGCCGTCGTGACTCACGGTGAACGGGCCGGCCCGCGCCAGGTCGAGCACCAGCCGGCACAGGTCGGTGCTGACCCCCCGAACCTCCAGGCTACCGCCGACGAACGGGTGGTCCCCATCCAGTCCGCGGGAGTAAAGCTCGACCGTGATACCGTCCTCGGTCCCGATCTGGTACGGGCCGCCGGGCGACCCAGCCCAGCCCCAGCGTGACAGGGCGGCACGGACGGCGTCTCGGTCGGCCTCCGCAGGGCCATGTGTAACCTGCCGGTCGAGGTAGATACCGAAGCTCACCGCGCCCTCTGCCTCCACCGCCGAACAATGAGCTCACCTGCACCGCCATCATACAGTGAGAGATACCTTACAAATCAGCCGGCGGTGTCAGGTGCAGCGCCGGGTTCGGCGTCTTGGTCCTCGGGGCCTACTTCCCCGGCCCAGATTCTTGCTTCTCAGCTGACTTGACCCGCCGCAGGACGATTTCCTTCTTCTCTTTGTCATTCTGGTAGATAATCCGCAGTTCGGTTGAGCCGATTTCGGTAATGGTCAGCACGTCCTCGCGCTTGAATTCGGTCCGTGCCCCCTTCCCGACGGTGACCGCCGTCGTGAGTGTGTCGCGGTTCACCCGGTACGTCCCGAACGAATCACCGAACCCGTTCTTACACTCGGGCGTGCCGAAGGTTGCGGTGAGCTTCCCGTCCGTGGCGAAGGTGACGGTAGCCGTACCCCACGGCGGGGCCGCGTCAAGTGATGCGAATTCCCAAGTCCCGATCAGTGCCTTGGCCACCGGACCAGGCTCATCCTTTGGCACGGGCGCGGCGATAACACCGACTGCAATGAGGCAGACGACGGGCATATGCATAGTCGGCTCTGGTCTTGAAGGCGAAAGGGTGATACAGGCTTCTGCGGCCGAACATAGAATTAGATTGCGCGGGTGAGAACCTGCTCATTGCGCCGCGCGCAACCTATCACGGAACGCACTATACCCGTCCCCCGAACCGAACTCAAGAACCCGTTTACCTTTTCGTCCGCTGTTCGTCTGCGGGTGCGTCCGTGTTAGCTTGCGCCGCGCGCAAACTAACACGGTAACAGAGGTTTTGCGCGCGGGGCCGCCGCCCACACGCTCATCGTATTCTCATCAGTTTGCGACTCCAAGATGTGACCGGCGACCGCTCCGGGAGCCACTCATGCGGCGGCCCCCCCCCAGGCCCCGAGAGTACCACCCGCCGGCCTCGCCCCCAAGTGCCTACCCGTTCCGACAACCAGACCCGACACCCCCCCCGGCCCCAACGCACACCGAACGCGACCACGCGCACGATCCGGGCCGTTTGGCTCCCGCCCTCCGCGCGCCCTCCTTCTTCCCCGGCGGGTGGACCGGCACCCGTTGTTCGGCTTCAGAGCCGGTGACGCATGCCAACCACGAACTCGACCCGCCGCCCCGGGCCGGGCGCCCGCGAACAGGCCCCCCAGGGGAACCCACGGGCGAAACCATGCCGGTTGCTCAGGCACCTTCCC
>DASWYH010001200.1:0-1914 GCA_036405095.1 Gemmata sp.
GGTGTGCTGTCCGGCGGCTTCGCGTTTCTGGTCTCGCTGGCCGCTCTTTGGGTCGCCCTGTTCCCAACGGGAGAGCGAGGAGGGCTTTTGTTCTACAACTTGGCGGGCATGGTGAGCGCCTTCGCCACGCTCGGCGGCTTGTGCTTCGTCGGCGCGGCCATCGCCCGACACGCGGAACAGCCGAGCCCACGATACCCGCGGTCGTCGGACGGCCCCGCGCGGTCGTAACAGCTCGGGTCCGACAGACAACGCCTAGAGGGCCGCAAAGTTGCGGAGCATCTGTAACCCGACGCGCTGGCTCTTTTCGGGGTGGAACTGCGTCGCGTAAACGTTGTCCTTCCACACCACCGAGCAGAACGGCTTCGGGTAGTCCGCGGTAGCGGCAATGACCTCGGGAGCGGCCGATTCCGGCTGCGGGAAGTACGAGTGAACGAAGTACACCGCGGGATCGGTCGGCAGCCCTTTGAACAGCGCACAATCGGGTTTGGTCAGGGCTAACGTATTCCAGCCCATGTGCGGCACCTTCAGCCCCGGCACATCGGGGAACCGGACCACGTCACCCGGGAAGACCCCCAGACCGGCGTGCGACCCGTCTTCGTAGCTCCGCTCGAACAGCATCTGCATTCCGAGGCAGATGCCGAGGAACGGGCGCCCCGCGTCGATGTGTCGGCGCACCGCGTGATCGAGCCCGGTCTCGCGCAGCCGGGCGATGGCGTCGCGAAACGCCCCGACCCCCGGGAGCACCACCCGAGAAGCCTCCGCGACGTGGTGCGGGTCGCCCGTGATCGTGGCGGAATGCCCGACCTGCTCGAACGCCTTCTGGACGCTCCGCAGGTTCGCCATCCCGTAATCCACAATCACCGTTGACATCGAATGCCCCCAAGTTAACGAACCAGCCAAAGAACACCGAGCCACACAAGGGAAACGCACGTGTGGTCCGCTCGCTTCGCGCGGTGCGCCGCAAGTGCGCACCGCGAGTAGGAGCCCCGTGTTTCGCCCCGCTCGCGGAGCGAGCGGGCCACACTTCAAGCACCCAAGACCGTGAGCGGAAGCCCACACCAGATGGTGCCGGTTTCGTCGGGTGACCGTTATTTTGCCGGGGCGGGTGTCGCTTCCGCCGGCCGCCGCATGAACAGCGCCGCGGCGAGCAACCCCACCCCCATGAAGCCGCACAGGATCAGCATCGCGGTCGCATCGAAAAACGGGAACTGGAGTTCCGGCCCGAGCCAGGGCCACGCGAACCACGTCACCACGACCCCAATCGCCAGCCCCGGCCCGAACGGGAGTTCGCGCACATCGGGCGGCCCGCTGACCGGTGTCCCGGCGGGCTGCACCGGCGGCGCGGGTGCGGCCCGCGAGCGCAGCGCCACCTCGAACACCTTCAGCACGAGCGCCGCAACCGCGCCCACGAACAGTGACATCACCGGGATCTGCCACCCGAGAAACGCCCCGGCCATCATCAAGAGGTCCGCGTCGCCCAGTCCCAGCGCCTCGCGGCCGAACCCGGTCTCGAAGAACCACTTCGTCGCGCGCACCACCAGTGACCCGGCCAGCGCGCCGAGCACGCTGTTCAGGAGCCCCATCTTCCAACTGCCCGGCGGGGCGAACTCGAACGTCGGCCCCCAGAACGGCCACGGCTGCACCCCGTGGGGGATCTTGCCGAGCGTCTCATCAAGGATCCACGGTAACCCGGACGGGATCGCGTTCATCGCGGTCGCGGGCTGCGGCCACGGCCACGGCATCAGCGCCCCGCCGATCACCCCGATCGCCATCACCGTGTACGTGACCTGGGTCGGGATGATGCGGTGCTCGGCGTCGATCGCGGCGGCCACGATCAGGCCGCACACGAGGGCCGCGTGGTAGAGGAACAGCCCCCAGAAGCGGAGCGGCGGAGCGGCCCCGTCGGCGCCGAGC
>DASWYH010001201.1:0-3209 GCA_036405095.1 Gemmata sp.
CGAGTATTTACAGGGCGATTCGGGCGCCCGATCCTCAGTCGACAACAGCGAGGAGGTCGTCTTCGGTGACGATGAGGTACTCCTTGCCGTCGATGGTCACTTCACTACCCGCATAGCTGGTGAACAGCACGCGGTCGCCGACCTTCACCTGGAACGGGGCGCGATTGCCGTCGTCGAGCGGTTTGCCCTCGCCGACCGCGAGCACCTTACCCTGCTTCGGCTTCTCTTTCGCGCTGTCGGGCAGGATGATCCCGCCGGCGGTCTTGTCGTCGGCCTCGAGGCGCTCGACCACGATCTTGTCGTTCAGGGGGGCGATCTTCAGTGCGGCCATCCGTTCGTTCTCCTTTTGGTGCATCGGAACAGGTTCGGGATCAGCTTACGTTGGGGGGGCATCGGTGCCCGGCGGCGTTTCAGTTCTGTCTTGTGGTTCCGGGCGCGGGCCATACACCTTCGCGAGCGCCCTCTCAAGGGTGTGGAGCACCACGTTCCCGTTCACCGGTTTCGGAATCACGCTGTACACCTGAGCCGCGAACGCCTGGCGTATCAGGTCGTTGGTCGCGTCGGCGGTCATCAGTACTGCGGGCAGGATCCGGTCGAGCGTCTGCCGAATCATGGCGAACGCCTCGAGACCGGTCAGTCGCGGCATGTGCATGTCGAACAGAATCAGGTGAACGAAGTCCACCTGCACCAGCTCGACCGCTTCGCCGCCATCGGCCGCCAGCACAGTACGGAATCCGCGGCTGGCGAGCATCTCGCCCAGCGCCTCGCGCGTTCCGCGGTCGTCATCGGCGATCAGGACCGAGAACCGTTCCGGAAACTTCGTCGGATCGGTTTTCGTTTGTTCGCCCTCAAGGGGGCGGGTCACGGGAATCATCTTTTAACCTCCCCGGACGCGCGCCGACCGAAGGGCGGCGGCAACGACGCATGGAAGGAGCTTGAGGAAATTAACATTGCAAATGAGGTGCCGAAGCCGGCAGGAGCAGGCAGCAACGGCAGTAACCGCTGAAGGATACGCTAGATGCGCATGTCGAGTCAAGTCGGTCCTACCGAATCCGGGGTTCAAGAACCTGCCACGGCTACAGTTCTGCTGACACGATGACAGGAACCCAGGAGCCGTTTGACGCGGGCCGATCGGTCGTTTAGCATGAGCAACGATCTCATCCGTTATCGAACGAGTCACACGAACCCGGTCTCGGCTGCCGGACTCGGTGATTCAATGGGGTCACGGGTTATGCCCCTCGGAGAGCAACATGCCCGCACCGCCCAGCGTCGCGCCGTTCGCCGACGTTCTCGCCGACCTCGCACACGATTTCCGCCGTGGGGCCTGCTGCCTCGTGGTGTGCGACAAAGGTTGGACGCTCCCGATCTACGGCCATTTGAAGGAGCGGCTCAGCGCGGCCAACGTGAGGTGCGGCTATCTGGATGGCAAGGTGGAGGGCGGAGAGACCGGAGTGATACCCGCTTCGGTCGCCCAGATGCGCTGGGCGGTGCGGGCCCCCGAGGCCGAAGGGATTGTGTTCGCGGTCCCGCACCTCGACATCGTCACCGCGACCGAAGGGGGGTGGACACCGGTCTCGCGCGAGGTGGTCGCGCTCTTGTACGAGAACCCGCTGTCCGTCTGGCTGGGGTTCCAAGACCCGTCGCTGAAGCTACCGGCACTCGTTGAGAAAGTGTTCGCACGCCGGTACGTGATCGAAACGCCATACCGGTCACTCGAAACCGTTCGGCACCGAGTGGCACCGATACCCGAGACCTCAGCCGAACCGGCACTTCCGGTTGCGGCGACCGCGGGAGGCGAACCTTCAGAAGGGGCGCTCCCGCTGACACAGGAACCACCCACTCCACCGCCTCCCGCCCCGGAGGCGATTACTTCTTCCCCAGGCGCTCCGGGCTGAAGTCCGCGTCCGTGAGGTGGGCCGGGAGCTTGATCTTCTGGAACAGGTAGTACTCCGCCTCCTTACCGGCCGCGTCCGTGGTGACGATCAACACCGGCAGCCCATAAGACGGGGATCTGTCCTTCAAATCGAAGAAATAGGTGCGCGTGCCGCCGGCGGGCAACAGCGGATCGTCGCCGGGGCGGAGGTTGTGCGAGACCCCCGTCAGTGGGTGCGGGTACTCGTCGCGCTTCACCTCGCCATGGAACGCGAGCGCCGTGGCGGGCAGCTTACCCGCTTCGACCTTCGCGACCGTGTCACCGAGTTTGGTGAGGTGCTTGCTGAACCCTGCATCGCGAATGCTGTACCGGGTCTTCTCTTTGACAAGCGGGCTGTCGGGCGAGACTCCGGGGAGGATGCGCCCGGCCTTGAACAGCGGGTGGTCGCCCGCGCCCACCATGACGTGCAACTTGTCTTCGTGCTTGCTCGGGTTGTAGACCACTTCGCGGCCCTTCCCCTTCTCGCTAATGGTCCGTGTGAACACGGCCATCGGCTCGCGCCGGAACTGGAACAGCACCACTTCGCTCGTCGGCGCCCCTTGCGGGTTGAGCTCGCGCCGGGTGAGCGTGCCCTCGAAGGTGTCAACGGCTCTCCACGCGGCGCTCGCGGTCGCGAGAACCGTTTTCAGCTCGGCGAGGCCCTTCGCGGGGGCCTGCGGTTCGGGGCTCGGCGCTTTGGGGGCGTCCGGTGCGAACGGTGACGGCAGCGCTTTCGGGTCCGGGCGCTTGCGGAACGGCGGGAACGTGTTCGGGTCGTCGAGTTCGGCCGGCGGCGCCACCGCGGCCGGTGCCGTGCCCGCTGCTCGTGGCGGAATAACGGCCCGCTCGTCGGGGCCCGAGAGCGCGGCGGGGGCCGGCGACCCAATCGCGAGCGGTGACTGGTTCGCGACCGGTTTGTTTGTGGTTCCGTAGGGCGGCGGAAGCTCTCGTTCGTTACGCGAGAACGGGCCTTGTGCGCGGGAGTGGTATTTGGTGCAACCCGCGAGCAGGACCACGAGCGAACAGAGCGCGATGGTGCGGATCATGTGGTGCATCCGTGCGGAACAAAGCCGACCCTTCACCCGGCACGATACTGCGAGCAAGTGTCCCAGAGCAAGTCGAGTTAAACTGGTGAAACCGGGCAAACCTTCGGGCCCCGGGGCGGGCACCGGTTGGAGCGACCTTGCGTGTGCGCGGCGCGGCTCCCAGAACCGGTGGATTGACAAATCCACCTTACCATCACGAGCCGCAGTTCCAAGCACGGCGGCCCCGCGGCGGGGCATCGAGAGAAGAGCAC